>JAAFHE010000767.1 GCA_013298265.1 Lysobacterales bacterium
TGGCGGTCGGCGGACAGCACGATCTCGTGCCGGTGGATTCGGTGCCGGTCGCCGGCGTGCGCGTACTGGCGGGGCCGACGCGTCCCGTTTCGGCCGTCCCCGAAGGCGAGATCAACTGGCGCCTCATCAGCCATCTCGGCCTCAACTACCAGACCCTCACCGACCTGAGCCCCGAGCAGGGCGCGCTCGCGCTGCGCGAACTGCTGAGCCTTTACACCGTACTCGGCGATGCGGCCGTCGCGCGCCATGCCAACGCGGTGCTGCAGGCCAGGCTCACGCCGATCACGCGGCGCCTGCCGGGCGCGGGACCGATCACCTTCGGGCGCGGTGTCGGCATCGACATCACGATCGACGAAGGCCATTTCGCCGGTACCAGCCCGTACCTGTTCGGCGCCGTTCTCGAGCAGTTCCTCGCGCGGCATGTGGCATTGAATACGTTTACCGAAACGCGCCTGTTCAGCGCACAGCGCGGTCCGCTCGGCCAGTGGGCGCCGCGTTTCGGACGCAGGCCGGTCGCGTGAGCACGCCGACGCAACAGCAGGTGCACGAGCTGATGGCGCTGTGGCAGGCGCTGGAAGAAAAGCCGTACGACTACGACCTGTTCGCGCTGATGCGCCGGATCGAGGCGTTGCATCCGCAGTTCCCGCGCCTGGGGCGCGCCAAGCGGCCGTCGCAGGAGCCGCTGCGTCTGGGCCAGGAGCCGTCGTCGTTCTTCGCCCCGTCGACGATCGCACGGCTGGAAAAGTCCAAGCGCAAGGGCGGTCCCAAGCTCGTGATCCACAGCTTCGGCCTGTTCGGTCCGAACGGCCCGATGCCGCTGGTGCTGACCGAATACGTGCACGAACGCGCGATCCACCACGGCGACCGCACGCTGATCGAATTCGCCGATATCTTCCATCACCGTCTCACGCTGCTGTTCTACCGCGCCTGGGCCGATGCCCAGTCCACCGTGAGCCTGGACCGGCCGCAGGACGAGAAATTCACGCGCCACGCCGCAAGCACGATCAGCTACGGCCTCGGCGCCACGCGCAACCGCGACGAAGTGCCCGATCATGCGCGCCTGCATCACGCCGGCCACCTGGTGCGCCAGACGCGCAATGCCGAAGGCCTGGCGCGCATCCTCGCCAACTTCTTCGGCGTGCCCGCGGCGATCGAGGAATTCGTCGGCCGCTGGCTGCCCCTGCCGCGCGACCAGCGCTCGCGCCTCGGCGCCAACCGCGGCAGCCGGCTCGGCGTGGATCTCGTCGCCGGCAACGCCGTATGGGATCGGCAGCATCGCTTTCGCGTGCGTCTGGGTCCGATGACACGGTCGTCCTACGACGATCTGCTGCCGCCGGGAACCGGCCACCGCCAGTTGCTCGACTGGGTGCGCAGCTATGTCGGCATCGAAATGGACTGGGATGTGCGCCTCGTGCTGCGCCGTGCCGACGTGCCGCAGGCGCGCCTGGGCAGCGATACGCGCCTGGGCTGGACGACCTGGCTCGGGCAGGGCGCACCGCGTGATCGCGGCGACCTGCTCCTCGATCCCGAGCGCATCCGGCGCGAACGCGCCGGCCCCGCCGCGGCGGCGGCGTAGTGGGTAGCCCGACAGGCCGCGAGCTGTCTGCGGCACGGGCATGTGCCGCACGCGGTCGGTCGCGCAAGCGCCCCAGCGGCGTAGGCAAGTCCGCGCCTGCACCGGACGCGCCGACCCGGAAAGCCGCCGTATGGCGTTTTCCCGAGGTTTCCTCACAATGTAACGATGTACTTTTCCGCCCGACCCTGTACTACGGAATCTGAACCATGAGCAGTACGCAACCGCGCTTCCCGCACCTTCCCTTCCGCGCCGCTGCGGCCCTGATCTTCGGACTTTCCGGCGCCGTCGTACTCGCTGCGCCGCCGCCGGATCCGTCGCTGGTGCAGGCGATCGAGGGCATATGGCAGGGCGCGCGTCCCAGCGTGACGCCGCTGAGCGACGCGTTCACGCGCGATCCTTCGGTCGATCCGCCGCGCTATACCGTGCCGGTGAAGGAGTCGCCCGCCTACATCGCCGTCGACGCGGAACACGCCGAGATCGAATACGGCCGCAAGGTGTTCGTCGCGAACGAATCGCCCTGGGGGCCGTTCCCGCTGCTCAACACCGACGACGCGGAACTGCTCGAAATCGTCCTGCCGAAGAAGCGCTACCTGGTGATCTCGGGCATCGGCGCGGGTCTGTATGGCATCGGCGACTGGCAGCGCTTCGGCTTCCTCCATGTCATCGACACCAGCGTGCGCGGTGCCCCGGTCCACTACCCGCTGTTCGCCGAGGCAGGCCTGCGCGACAAGGTCATCGGCAAGCTGCCCAATTCCACCGTGCTGAATTTCGCGCGCCTCGTGCCCTCGCGCTGGGCTACGAATACCCAGGTCAACGGCTATGAAGTGCTGCTCTATTCGCTGCTGCCGCGCGGCCCCGAACGCGTGATCGGCGACGACGGTCGGCCGCTCTCGTATACGCTGACGCGTGACGAGATCAATGCGCCCTGGACCCTGACCCGCACGCCGGCCACGCCGATCGCGAATGTGCGCGACGACGCCAATCGCGCGTTCAGCGCACCGCCGATGAAGAACGCGCTGCCGCCGCCGGCCACGCCGGCCGCGGCTCCACCCGCCGCCGCAACCGCGGCGACGACCGACGGCGCCGCCCCGGCGGCGCAGAGTGCC
>JAAFHE010000762.1 GCA_013298265.1 Lysobacterales bacterium
CGCAGGTGAACACTGCCGGGTGGTGGCATTTGATGTACGAGGATGCATAGGCGAGCAGGGCGAAGCTGGCCGAATGCGATTCGGGAAAGCCGTAGCTGCCGAAGCCTTTGATCTGGTTGAACAGGCTTTCGGCATATTCCTCATAGCCCTGCTCGGTCATGCCCGCGAGGATTTCCTCGCGAAACTTTGCCACCGTGCCGTCGTTTCGCCATGAGCCCATCGCGCGGCGCAACTGGTCGGCGCGACCTGGCGTGAAGCCGGCGACAACCTGCACGAGCTTCATGACCTGTTCCTGGAAGATCGGCACGCCACAGGTACGTTCGAGAATGGCTTCGATGCGATTCTTGTGCGCGTGGTTTTCATCGACGTTCTTGTACTTGGATTCCGGATAGACGACGGGTTCGAGGCCTTTGCGCCGGCGCAGGTAGGGATGCACCATGCCGCCCTCGATCGGGCCGGGACGCACGATGGCGATCTCGACCACGAGGTCGTAGAAATTCGCCGGCTTGAGCCGCGGCAGCATCGACATCTGCGCGCGCGATTCGATCTGGAAAACGCCGATGGTGTCGGCTTTCTGGATCATTTCATAAGTACTTTTGTTTTCTTTTGGCAGGCTGGCCAGGTCGTAGTCCAGCCCCTGATGCTCGCGCAGCAGGTCAAAGCAGCGGCGCAGGCAGGTCAGCATGCCCAGGGCCAGGCAATCGACCTTGAGCAGCTTGAGCGATTCGAGATCGTCCTTGTCCCACTGGATCACGGTGCGGTTGGGCATGCTCGCGTTCTCGACCGGCACGAGCGTGTGCAGCGGATGCTCGGAGATGACGAAGCCGCCGACATGTTGCGACAGGTGCCGTGGTGAGCCGCGCAGTTCTTCGACCAGGGCCATGAGATAGCGCATCAGCCGGCTGTTCGGGTCGAAGCCGCACTCGCTCAGCCGCTGTTCCAGCGGGATATCGCCGTGGGCATGCGAATAGGCGGCGCTGAGCTGGTTGAGCTGGTCGTCGCCGAGCCCGAGTGCGCGGCCGACGTCGCGCGCGGCGCTTTTGCGCCGGTACATGATCACGGTCGCCGCAAGCGCTGCGCGATGACGGCCGTACTTGTTGAACACGTACTGGATGACTTCCTCGCGCCGCTCGTGCTCGAAATCGACGTCGATGTCGGGTGGCTCGTCGCGTTCCTCGGAGATGAAGCGCTCGAACAGCAGGTTGCTGCGTATCGGATCGATCGAGGTAATGCCCAGGCAGTAGCATACGGCCGAATTGGCCGCCGAGCCGCGGCCCTGGCACAGGATCGGCGGCGCCTGCGCACGCGCCCAGCGCACGATGTCGTGCACGGTCAGGAAGAAATGCTCGTAGCGCAGCTTTTCGACCAGTGCCAGCTCGTTCTCCAGTTGCGCACGGTGCTGCGGCTCGATGCCCCCGGGCCATCGCTCGGCAGCGCCGGCCCAGGTCAGCACGCGCAGGTGTTCGATGGGCTTGCTGCCTTCCGGCACGACTTCGCTGGGATATTCGTAGTGCAGCGAATCCAGGCGAAAGTGGCAACGCTGCGCGATCGCCAGCGATTCGGCCAGCAGCTCCTCCGGATAGATGCGCTGCAGCGCCGGCAGTGGCCGCAGATGCCGCTCGCCGTTCGGGAACAGCGCATGGCCGGCCTGGTCCACAGTGGTGTTCAGGCGTATCGCCGTCATGACGTCCTGCAGCGCGCGGCGGCGGCGCAGGTGCATGTGCACGTCGCCGGCGGCGACCAGCGGCAGCGCGTGCCGCTGCGCCAGTGCCTGCAGCGCGATCAATCGTTGCGCGTCGCTGCCGTCCTTGTGCAGCTCGACGGCGATCCAGCTTCGTTGCAGGTAGTGAGTTTTTATCCACGCCGCCTGCGCTTCACTGGCATCGTCCGCTAGCGCGGCCGTGGCGCCGGGCAGCCACAGCGCGAGCAGGCCATGCCGGCAGGGCAGCAGATCATCGCGACGGACACGGTATTCGCCCTTGTCGCTGCGCAGGCGCGCCTGGGTAATGATCCGGCAGAGGTTGGCGTAGCCGTCCGGACTTTCGACCAGCAGTACCAGCGCGAGGCCGTCCTCCAGGCGCAGCTCGCTGCCGACGATCAGCGGCAGGTCATGTGTGCGCGAGGCAACGAACGCACGGACGATGCCGGCCAGCGAACATTCGTCGGTGATGGCGAGCGCTGCATAGCCGAGTTTCTTTGCGCGTTCGAACAGCTCGTCGGCCGAGGACGCGCCGCGCTGGAAACTGAAGTCGGACAGGCAGTGCAGTTCGGCATAGACGCTGGCCTCGGGCGTGGCCACTTCTCCGGATGTGGGGGCCACGGGCAGTGCGGCATCGCGCGTCGCAGCGGACAGCGGCGTCTGCGCTTTGGCGGCTTCGCGCTGGCGCCGCCGTGCGGCCAGATCAATCGGCGCGTCGCTCACGCGAACCAACCGTGCAGCATCCAGCCGCTGTCTGCGCCGACCGGCACGAAGGCCCAGGCGCGCTGGCCGTTGGCGCAGCGCACAATGTAATAGTCGCGGCGCTCATCCTCGCCGTCCCACCAGCCGCTTTCGATGCGCTCCGGACCGGCCAGGATCTGCGCCAGCGGCTGGCGCAGCGGGATCGGCTGCGTCAGCAGCCAGAGCGGGCGCAAGCCGGCCGGTGCCGATGACGGCAGGATTGACGGGGTGTTGCCCGGGTCTTTTCTGGCTGGCGG
>JAAFHE010000761.1 GCA_013298265.1 Lysobacterales bacterium
GCTCGGTGTTCCGGTGCAGGCGGTCCTGCTAGGCGCGCACTTCAAGACGCTCGCTGCGATGAGTGGCCAGGCGCATGTCCTCAGTTGCGTGACACACAATGGCCGCCCGGAGCAAACAGGTGCCGAACGCGGGCTTGGGCTGTTCCTCAACTCACTGCCAGTTTGCCTGGAACTGTCATCGGGGTCCTGGAAAGACCTGATCCGGCGCATCGCGGAAGCCGGTACAGCGCATCTGGCATATCGACGTTATCCGCTGGCGAAGATCCAGCAGGACGTCGGCATCGCGCATGCCGATATCACGTTCAACTACACCCACTTCCATGTCTTCAACGACATCGCTACGGCAAGCGCGAACGAATTGGAGGTGCTACGTTCGTCCGGCTTCGAGCAAAGCAATTTCGACCTGACTGTGGATATCGCCCGGGGATTGGGAGCCGACGTCATGCGCCTGGCGTTCTTCTACGACGCCGACGTCTACGACGAAGCGCTGGTCGCACGTCTCGGTGAGTACTATCTCCGCGCCTTCGAGCACATGCTCGACCATCCGGATGATGCGCATCGTGCCGTTTCTCTGATCGATGACGAAGAACGTCACCGCCTGCAGGTGACCTGGAACGCCACCGATGCGCCGTTCCCGCAAGACGCCCTGATCCACGAGCTGTTCGAGCAAAGCGCCGTGCTTCATCCGGACACCACGGCGGTGGCGCAGGGTGATCGCCAATTGAGCTACGCAGACCTGAATCGCTGCGCCAACCAGCTCGCCCGCTACCTGCGTGCCGCGGGCCTGCAACCGGGACAGGCGGTCGGTTTGTGTCTGGAGCGTTCACCAGACCTGGTGGTCACTGTACTCGCGGTGCTCAAGGCCGGTGGCGCCTATGTTCCGCTCGACCCAACCTATCCGCCGGATCGTCTGGAGTATATGACGCGGGACAGCGGAATCCAGTTGCTATTGACGCATTCGACAATTGGCATGCCGGTGAATGCCGGGCTGGACCGGATCGATATCGATCGTATCGAGATGCGCTCGCTGGAGACGGCCAATCTCGGCCGGCATGCTCAGGCGTCCTCGCAGGATCTGGCCTATGTCATCTATACCTCTGGCTCGACGGGACAACCGAAGGGGGTAGAGATACATCACCGGGGTCTGGTCAATTATGTGACTTATGCAGCGTCGCATTATTGGAATGAGACGCTGTGCGGTGCCGTCATGAGTTCGCCGCTGACATTCGACGCGACGATCACCGCTTTGTACGTTCCCCTACTGGTGGGAAAGACCGTGGTCGTCTTGCCAGACGAACAGGCCGCCGTCATCGCAGGACTGAATGATTACCTGTTCCACCAGCCGGGCAATTGGCTGTTCAAGTTGACGCCAGCTCACCTGGACATGCTGGCCTACCAGGTCCCCGTGGGAACCTCGGGCCCGGGCGGCCACATCGTCGTCGTGGGAGGCGAGCAACTTGCGACAAGTACGGTGGAACAGTGGAAAATAAAATTATTGACCAATGCCGTGTTCATCAATGAATACGGTCCGACGGAGACTGTCGTCGGTTGTTCGACCTATGTGGTTCGGGAAGAACGCGATCTGGATCTGTCGAGGCCTGCCGTTTCCATCGGTCGGCCCATCCAGAATACCCAGCTATTCATTCTCAACCGCGGCGAACTGGCGCCGACCGGCAGTGTCGGCGAATTGTTTATCGGCGGCGTGGGTGTGGCGCAGGGCTATCGCGCCCGGCCGGAATTGACGGCGGACCGCTTCGTGCAGAGTCCGTTCGATCCGGCCGCGCGCCTTTACCGGACCGGCGATCTGGCGCGCTATCGGGTGGACGGCAATCTGGAGTACATCGGCCGCGGCGACAGCCAGGTCAAGCTGCGAGGTTTCCGCATCGAACCCGGCGAGATCGAATATGCCCTGAGCCAGATATCGGACGTGACATCGGCCGTGGTCGTGCTGCGGGAAGACATGCCCGGTGACACACGGCTGGTGGCGTATATCGTCTGGGCGGCCGGTTCGTCGCCGAGCGACGATTGGCAGGCCGCCATTCGCGAGGCGCTGGCTGCCCGGTTGCCTGACTACATGGTGCCCGCGGCTTATGTGGCGCTGGATACCTTGCCATTGACGCCTAACGGAAAGGTGGACAAGCGCGCGCTGCCCGCGCCGGACGCGGCGCTCGCGGTGGCCCGCTATGTTGCCCCGAGGACTGCGGCCGAGACTGGACTTTGCGCGATATGGCGCGAAGTGCTCCAGGTCGAGCGTATTGGAGCCACGGACAATTTCTTCCACTTGGGTGGGCATTCCCTGCTGGCGATGCGTGTGCTCAGCCTGATCCACAGGCAGTTCGATCTGAGCGAAGCGGATATTTCGCTGATCACCTTGTTCGACAACCAGACGGTGGAAGCGCTGGCACAGGTGGTGACGGCGCGGGTCCAGCGAACCAGCCTCGACAGGAACAGTGAATGGCTGGCCAGCCAGGCTGAAGAAGCGGAAGAGGGGTACGTCTGATGAATGTGTCATCGATTGTCGACCAGGCGATTGAAGAAGGTGTCTACCTTTTCCTTAAAGACATGCGCCTTGCATACAAAGCAAAAAAGGGACATCTGTCGCCGGCGCTGCTGGCCCGGCTGCGCGAACATCGTGGTGCGCTTGAACAGTATCTGGCGCATTTGAACGAAGGCAGTACAGCGCCAGTGCGCCTGCCG
>JAAFHE010000763.1 GCA_013298265.1 Lysobacterales bacterium
CGGGCCGCTCACGGCCGAACCCAGTCTGCTTAGCAAGCTGACGACAAGCTTGCAGATCGCGCTGGTATTGGCCACGCTGCTGCACCTGTCACGCTTTGCCGAATGGCCGGTGTGGTTCAACCTGGGGCTGTTGGCTGCGGTTGTGCTGGCGACGCTGGGAAGTGGCATCGACTACGTGGTGCGCTGGTCGCTGAAGGCCTGGCGCGAAACCCACACTCAACGGGATGGTCCGCAATGACGACAACGGAACGCTGGCAGTGGCTGGCCCTGGCCCTGGTGGGCGGCGGCCTGATCTATCTGCTCGCGCCGGCGCTGACGCCGTTCGCGATCGCTGCACTGTTCGCCTACCTGTGGGATCCGGTCGTCGATCGGCTGGAACGGCTGGGGCTGTCGCGCAATTTCTCGGTCTGCCTGGTGTTCATGCTCATCGGCGTTGCGGTGATCACCCTCGTTCTGCTGGTGATTCCGTTCACGGAGCGGCAAATCGCGAAGTTCCTCGACCAGTTGCCGCGCTGGCTGGCCTGGATTCAGGCTGAGGCGCAGCCGCGACTCGAACAGCGTTTCGGTGTGACGCTGGATTTTGCCGATCCGAACAAACTCATCGAGATGGTGAAGGATCACTGGCGTGAGGCGGGTGGCATCGCCACGCGTATTCTGGCCAAGGTCTCCTCGTCCGGGCTCACTGTACTGGGCTGGATCGCGCAGCTCGTACTCATTCCGGTCGTGACGTTCTATCTGCTGCGCGACTGGGATCTGCTCGTCGCGCGTATCAATGTACTGCTGCCACGCACGGTCGAGCCGACTGTCAGCCGCCTCGCGCGCGAATCCGACGAAGTGCTCGGCGCCTTCCTGCGCGGGCAGCTCAGCGTGATGCTCTCGCTCGGAACACTGTACGCGGTCGGCCTGTGGCTGGTCGGTATCGACGTAGGACCGCTGATCGGCATGATCGCGGGTCTGATCAGCTTCGTACCCTACCTCGGCGCGATCGTCGGCCTCGGCATGGCGCTGATCGCTGCGGTCGTCCAGTACCAGGACTGGGCGCATGTGTTCATGGTCCTTGCAGTGTTCGGCGTCGGCCAGACCATCGAAGGCTACGTATTGGTGCCGAAGCTCGTCGGCGACAAGATCGGCATGCATCCGGTCGCGGTGATTTTCGCGATCCTGGCCGGCGGCGAACTGTTCGGCTTCCTCGGCGTGCTGCTGGCGCTGCCCGCAGCGGCCGTGGCGATGGTCATGCTGCGCTATCTGCATGAAAAGTATACGGAGAGCAACCTCTACCAGCCGGTCGAGCCCGAGCCGGAAGCGTCCGGCGTCGTGGTCGTGTCCAACGGCGCCGTCGTCGCGGTAAGCGAGTTCGAGGCGGAGCCTGTCGTCGCCGCCCGAACCGAGCTCATTCTGCCTAGTAGCGCGAAATCGCCGGCGGACTGACGTGGAGCAACTACCATTGGGTTGGCGCTGGCCGGCACAGCAGCGATTCGAGACGTTTTTCACGGGTACCAATGGCGCTGCCGTGGATCTGCTGCAGCGAGTGGCTGCCGGTTCGGATGCGGCGTGGATATTCCTACATGGCCCTGAGGGCAGCGGCCGCACGCACCTGCTGATGGCGGCTTGCCAGGCCGCCAGCGCCGCCGGACTGAGTGCGCAGTACCTGCCGCTGGCCTCGTTGGTTTCGGCTCAGGACGATGCCATCCGCAGCTTCGGCGGCAGCGATCTGCTCGTGCTCGACGACGTCGACGCGATCGCCGGCATCGCCGCGGCCGAGCATGCACTCTTTGATTTGTATAATCGTTGCCGCGCCGAAGGCAGCGCGCTGGTGTTCGTCGCGGCGGCACCGCCGGCACAGATAGGCATCCTCCTGCCGGATCTCGTGTCACGACTGTCTGCCTGCACGCAGGCGGCATTGCGTCCGCTCGACGATGCGCAGCGGCGTGACGTACTGCGCGAACGCGCCGAAGCGCGCGGCATTGTGCTCGACGAGGCCGTGCTGGATTTCCTGTTCACGCACTACGCGCGTGACCTGGGCAGCCTGGGTGCGTTGCTCGATCAGGTCGACCGTGCGTCGCTTGCCGCCCAGCGCCGCGTCACCGTGTCGTTCCTGCGCCGACTGCTGCGCGAACAGAAGGCGGGAGCGGGCGGCGAAGTGTGAGAAGCGCGATGGCATCCCTGCCTGGGAGCATCCTTGCATTGCCGCGATTCCCGTTTCGCAAACCCGCTCCCGCCTGACCGGTGCGGCAGCGGCGGTCTGAGCCGCCGCGCCTGCGCGGTTCCGCGCGTTTGTGCGCTCAGCCGCCCGAACGATCGGCGCTGGCGGGCTTGGATTTCACGCTGCCACCTTCGACAAGGATGAACTCGCGGTTGGCGGCGACGGTTTTTTCACCGATGCCCTTGACCTTGGCCAGGTCGTCGACGCTCTTGAACGAGCCGTTCTTTTCGCGATACGCGACGATGGCTTCGGCCTTGCTCTGACCGACGCCCTTGAGGTTCGCGGCGATGGCGCCGGCGTCGGCAGTGTTGATGTTGACCGGCTGCGCGGCGAAGGCCGGGAAGCAGAAAGCCAGGGACAGGGCGAGGGACTGGATGAACTTGTTCATGGGTTTGCTCCTGATTGCGTGATTGGGATGGGTCGTGCCGGGGTGGCCTCGACAGGTGACACGATAGGCGCGCGACCGCGCCGCTTCGTCGGGCGAACGCCGCGC
>JAAFHE010000764.1 GCA_013298265.1 Lysobacterales bacterium
CAAGATCGCTGCAGCGACCGGCTTGTCTGATCCGCAGTGGGCGGCCAGTATTTCGCCGATGTTTCCGACGGCGTTGCTGCTCGACGGTGCCGGCGCGCTGTACATCGGCTCGGAAGACGGCCGCATCGTGAAGCTGTCCGCGGGCGATGGCTCCGCGATCGCTGCTTGGTCTGCGACAGAAACCCCGTGGCTGATCCGCGACTTTGCGACCGATGCGAGTGGAGACCTGTTCGTCGCGTATTCCGAAGGTGTCGCGCAGTTTGCCGGCGACAGCGGGCAGGCGCAGCGCCACTGGAAAGTAGGCCTGGTTGAAACTGTGCATCAGGTGCGCCGGCGCGGCGACGGCAAGCTCGTCGTGGCGGGACTGTTCCGCGACATCGATGCGCAGGCGCGCCTGAGCCTGGCTCTGCTCGATCCTGCTGCGCCCGATACGCTCGCCGCTGTCGCCGATGCGGAAGCGCAGCCCGTCGTGCGGCAGCTCGCGGCACTGCCGGATGGTGGCAGCATCGTACGCGGCGCATTCGCTCGCGCGGATGGATTGTCCCGTCCGGGACTGCTGCGCCTGAATGCCGATGGCAGCCTCGACCCGACGTGGCGCGTGGTGCCGAATGGAGACGTTCTCACGATCGGCACGGATCTCGCTGGCCGGGTATATGCGGGCGGAAATTTTTCGGCGGTCAATGGTCAGGCGCGCGAATTCCTGGCGCGTTTCGACGGTGTTTCCGGCGTGCTCGACGCGAGTTGGGTTCCGCAGGCGAACGATAGTGTCGACAGCCTTGTGGTGGACGTGCAGGGGCAGGTCTATTTTCACGACAGCGGCGAACTGCGGCGTACGCTTGCCGATCAAGTCGGGTCGATCGACCCCGACTGGTCGATCGATTCGATATTCGGTTCGGCTACGTTGCTGACGCTTGCGGACGACAGGCTATACATCGGTACGACCGACGAGAGCAGCATCGGCCAGGTGCTTCGGACCGGGCCGGGCGTCGCCGCACAACTCGACGCGGGCTGGTCTGTCGGACTCACCGGCGGCGGGCTGGACGCGATGGCGGTGGATGCGGACGGTGACGTGTTGCTTGGCGGATCATTCACGGCCGTCAATTCCGTTGCTCAATCCGCTGCCGTGCGGGTCGGCAGCGCAGCGCCGGCACTGGTGGATTCCGCCTGGACGCCAATGCCCGACGGTGCGGTCACGGGGTTTGCGCTGGCGAACGATGGTTCGATCTACGTCACCGGCGCGTTTGCCGCGATCGGCGGTGAAGCGCGTCACGGCATCGCGAAGCTGTCGGCGCTCGATGGATCGGCGTCGGGCGACTGGATGCCGCGTGCCGGTGGCCGCAGTCTGCAGCGCGTGGGGCAGGACCGTCTTTTCGTTCTCAGTGCTCCACTACGTAGCGGGCTGATCGCCTATCCGCTCGTGGCAGGCGACACGATCTTCGCGACCGCGATGGAGTAGCGGTTCCGCATGCGCGCGGCAACGCCGATGCGTTGCCGCGCGATTCACGCCAGTACCTCGACCGTGTCGCCGACGTGGAGCACGCCGCTGCCGCGCGGAATCAGGTTCTGGCCGAACGTGACGCCGTCCGGTGTGCGGCGGTACGTCGTCAGCGCCTTCAGTGGCTCGCCGTCGGCATTGCGTTCGCCGCGTTCGGGATCGACCGTTGTGAAGATGCAGCGTGTGCAGGGCTTGACCAGATCGAATTCGACGCTACCGATGCGGATGCGCTTCCAGCCGTCTTCGGCATGCGGCAGCGTGCCGTCGACGACGAAGTTAGGGCGGAAGCGCAGCATCGACACCGGCGCGCTCAGGCGCTGGTTGAGCGCATCGAGCGCGGCGCTGGAGATCAGCAGTTGCGGATAGCCGTCGGCGAAACTGACCTCGTCGCCCGGGCGGCCGAATTCGGGATTGACGCCGCGATGCGCGATGTCGTCCATGTGGACGAGGTGCAGTTCGGTACCGAGAAAGCGGCTGATCCAGTCGCCGGCGGCGGCGTCGGCCTGCGCCGCGTCGACCTGCGAGCGCCAGATCTCGACGCGTCGCCGCGAGGCGGTCGATGTCGGCACGGCGATTTCGATCGCCGGCATGCCGGGTGCTTCCAGGCGCAGGCCGTGCGCGAGCGGCGTGGCACGGATCAGCGGCATGCGTGCGTAAAGACGGCCGGTCACGAACTTGCCGGCTGTGTCGACGACGAGCCAGCGGCGATCGTCGGCGAGACCGCGTGCCTCGACCTGCGCCGAGGGTGGCGCCAGCGCCGCACAGGATTTGACCGGATAGACGTAGAGCGCTGCGAGTGTAGGGTTCATGCAGCCGATTCTATGCCGCGTCTCCCGCCACGTGCGATGGCCGTCGCGTACGCATGCTAGGCTTGCGCCGCCAGACCGCCGGCAACGGAACGCGCGTTTGCTCGATACGCTGAAAAACTATCTGCGCGAGACCGTCAAGCCTCACGAACGGTCGGCCCTGTTCGTGGCAGCGACATATTTCTTCGTTCTGCTTGCCGCCTACTACATCATCCGGCCGGTGCGCGAACAGTTCTCCGCGGCCGTGGGCTCGACCCAGCTATGGGTCTTCTATCTTGCGGTGTTCGTGACCACGCTCGTGCTGACGCCGGTGTTCGGCGCGCTGGCCTCGCGGCTGCGGCGCAGCGTGTTCATCCCGGTCGTCTACGCGTTCTTCGTCCTCTGC
>JAAFHE010000765.1 GCA_013298265.1 Lysobacterales bacterium
AGCGCTCGTGCTGCGGATCCGCGACGACAAGCGCTTCGTGCGCGCGCTCAACGGCGAAGGCGATCTCGGCGCGCTCGCGCAGGACCTGCTGCCCTACCGCTACCTGCTGTCGCCGACGCTGGATACGCAGGCCTTCGATACGGACTACCTGCGCAGCGAACTCGAACAGCGCGTGCAGGATCTCGGCTCGCCCGCTGCAGCCTGGCTCAAGCCGCTGCTCGGCAGCGATCCGACGCTGGAAATGCTCAAGCTCGCCGAAGCCTGGGCGCCACCCGGCGAACCCGAGCGCTACGCGGAAGTCTGGTTCACGCGCGACGGAACGCAGGCGCTGCTATTGGCCGAAACCGTCGCCGGTGGCTTCGATCCGTCGGCGCAGCGCGAGGCGCAGGACGCGCTCGAACAGTACTTTCGCGACAGTGCGGGAGAGACAACCGCACAACTCGTGCTCAGCGGCCCAGGCGCGTTCACCGTGCGCATCAATGCGACCACGAGCGACGAGGCCAACCGCATCGGCCTGTTCGACTCGATCGGCTTCATCCTGCTGCTGCTGCTCGCCTACCGCCGCGTCGGCACCGTGCTGGCCGGCGCGCTGCCGCTGGTCAGCGGAGGACTCGCCGGCATGGCGGCACTGGCGCTGCTGTTCGGCGGCGCGCACGGCATCACGCTCGCGTTCGGTTTCACGCTGATCGGCGTCGCGCAGGACTACCCGATACATCTGTTCAGCCATCTGAGCCGGGAGCGTTCGCCGGTCACGGTCGCGCGGCTGCTCTGGCCGACGCTGGCCACCGGCGTGGCGTCGACCTGTATCGCCTACCTCGCCTTCTTCGCCTCGGGCGTGGACGGGCTCGAACAGCTGGCGGTGTTCACGATCGTCGGACTCGCCACCGCCGCGCTGACGACACGCTTCGGCCTCGTCCATCTGCTCGGCAGCCGGCCACACGATGCGGCGCAGTCACCGTGGCTGGCCGCGCTCTGGCGTCGCGTCGCGGCGCTGCCGCGGCCGCGCTGGCTCGCGCCGCTGCTGGCGGCCGCGGCCATCGTCGCGGTGTATCTCGCGCCCGGGCCGTTCTGGGAAAACAACCTCGCCGCGCTGACGCCGGCGCCGCCGGACCTCGTCGCGCAGGACACCCGCCTGCGCCAGGAACTGGGTGCGCCGGACGTGCGCCACCTGCTCGTCATCGAAGGTGCCGACGCCGATGCGGTACTCGCGGCCAGCGAAAAGCTCGACCCGCTGCTGGCGCAACTGCAGCGCGACGGCGCGATCGCCGGCTACGAACTGCCGTCGCGCTATCTGCCCAGCGCCGCGACACAGCGTGCGCGCCAGGCAAAGCTGCCCGATGCGGCGGCGCTGCAGGCCGCGCTCGATCAGGCGCTGCAACACCTGACGTTCAGGCCCGGCAGCTTCGACGCGTTCGTGCGCGACGTCGATGCCGCGCGTACGCTGGCGCCGCTGGATGCGCAACGCTTCTTCTCATCGCCGCTGGGCCTTCGCCTCAAGGCACAGCTGCAAGCACGCGACGGCCACTGGATCGGGCTGGTCAGCCTGGTCGGTGTGAGCGACAGTGCGGCGCTGATCGCGCTGGCCTCGCGCCCGGACGTGCCGGCGCGTCTGCTCGATCTGAAACATGCCTCCGAATCGCTGGTCGCGGCCTACCGCACGCGCGTGCTGTATTCGCTGGCCGTCGCGGCGCTGCTGCTGGTCGTCGTGGTCGGCATTGCGCTGCGCCGGCGTAGCCGCGTGCTGCGGGTGCTGCTGCCGATGGCGGTGACGACGCTGCTGATCCTCGCCACACTGCGCCTCGGCGGCGTGTCCCTGTCGCTGTTCCATCTGATCGCGCTGGTGCTCGCGGCAGGCCTGGGTCTGGACTACGCGCTGTTCTTCGAGCATGCGGAGGACGACGAGCATGAGCAGCGCCGCACCCTGCACGCCATCCTCGTCTGCAGTGCGAGCACCTTCCTGGTCTTCCTGCTGCTGGCGCTGTCCTCGCTGCCGGTGCTGCGCGCAATCGGCACGACGGTGACCTTGGGCGTCGCCTTCAACTTCGTGCTCTCGCTGCTGCTTGCGCGGCCACACCGGGAGATCCGCAATGCGTGAGGAACTGCCGAAGTCGCAGTGGGCGGCACTGATCCCGCACCAGGGCGCCATGTGCCTGCTCGACAGCGTCGCGCACTGGGATGATGCGCGGATCCATGCGCGCAGCGGCTCGCACGCGCGCGAGGACAATCCGCTGCGCCGCGACGGACGTCTGCGTGCATTGCATCTGTGCGAGTACGGCGCGCAGGCCATGGCGGTCCACGGCGGACTGCTGGCGCAGGCGGCCGGCGGCCGCGCCGCGCCGGGGCTGCTGGTTTCCCTGCGCGCGGTGCAGCTGTCGCGCGAATACGTCGACGACCTGCCCGGCCTCGTCGACGTGCATGCGGAACGTCTGCTGGCCGCAGCGGACAGCTGGCAGTACGCATTCCGCGTCGAATACCGCGGCGAACTGCTCGCGCAGGGGCGCGCGGCGGTGATGGTGCGGCCTTGAGTGTTCAACGCAATCCGTGGCCATTGGCGAGGGCTCTGCAACCTTCCCCTTCAAGGGGGTGAAGGACGATGGCTCAGAACCGAAGGTTCTCATCGTCCTGAACGCCCAACGGACCGCAGGGTTGGGTGGGGATGATGTTCGGCGTGGTGCACAGGCCATT
>JAAFHE010000766.1 GCA_013298265.1 Lysobacterales bacterium
CCGATCAGCACGTTGGCCACGTCGGCCAGGCGCGCGCCCTGGAAGATCATCTTGAAGCCGGCCCAGATGATGGCGATCGTGACCACCGCGATCGAGATCGTGATCAGTATTGCGTTGACGTTGGTGACCGTGGTGTTGATCTTGTCGAAACCCTGGGCCAAGGCAAGTTGCGGAGCGAGGATGACGAGCGTTGCAAGCAGCGTCGTGAAGCTGGCGGGCGCGCGGCGTGAAGAGATCGATGGCATGGTGGTTCCTCGGTTGGTTTTCGGATCGGTCGTCGAGCCGCACGGGTCAGGGAGCCTGGCTGATCGGGTCTGGCTTGCCCCGAGCGGCGGACACCACCCGTGCCACGTAGCCGTGGTTGAAGCCGGTGACGAAGTTGCCGCTGTAGTAGCAGGACAGGGCCTGGCGAATCGCGACCTTCGTTGGCGATCGGACGCCTGCGCGCTCGAAACATTCGCCGAGCACCGCTTGCATCGCCCGCAGGTTCGCGCAGGGGTCGAAAGCGCTGGTGGCGGTCAGCCCCAGCCGGTCGAAGTTGCGCTGGTTGATCTGCGCCAGTCCGACGCTGAAGTTCCACCCTTGCTGTTGCAGGGCCGTTGCCGTGGCGCGCGCTTCACCCGCAGTCCGCGGTTGCCGATCCAGCACGCCGCCGACGACGCCGATGGCGTGCGGGTTGAAGCCGCTCTCGACGGCGACCAGCGCACGCGCGGTGCTCGCATGCACCAGCGGCGCACAGGTCGCTGCCAGGGTGGAGAAGGCTATGTCGTCCACAGCGAACCTCATCAGCATGTGGGGCAGGGCGGCGCCGGTGGCGGCAGCGACGCGAGCCAGGTGGTGTAGTCGTTGTCGAACTGGCTGTCCCAGGTGCCGAGCTTGGCCTTCGCGGCCGGCGTGAACTCGGTGACGGTGTCACCGGCCATGCTCCACCAGGTGCGGGCCCACAAGGCGCCTTCGATGTTGATGGCGACGGTGCCGGTGTAGTCGCAGCTGTAGATCGGGCCGCTTTCCCCTTCGAAGACTCGCGTGTACTGCGCAGGGCAGTTCGTCGGCGCGCTGGCCCATTGGTGGCTGGCGCTGTTCGCCGGGCCCGACATCGCGCAAGTCGGGAACGCGCGGCCGCGGGCCAGATCGCGAAGAACCTGGCGAATCGGCGGTACGCACTGCGGGATGGCGCGCCAGCTCGGCGCGGCAAAGCACAGAAGCACCAGGCAGCCGTCGACGGCGCGTGCCGGTGTGCTGAAGGCGGCTGTGACGACGAGCACGCCCAGCGCCATAACAACCTGCCCCCCCGCGCTGCGCCGCTTGCCACGGGTGGCGAGAGGGACTACCTTTTGGGATTTCTGCACCTGGTGCCTCCGTTTTCAGGGATCGGGTGGGCCTTCTTGCTGCGGCGTGATCCACATCGCGGCATGGATTCACTCTAGGCTTGGACAGGAGACTGCTTCGCGATGGATTCCGACCAAAATCCTTCGAAGACGCAACCGTTCGTTGCGGAATCGCACCCTTTGGAAACGGTGGCTGGGCTGGTTCATCCGCACCAGCTCGAGGTGCAGGACTTCAGCGCCTACGCGCTGATCGTCGATGCGCGCCCGGCTCAGGACTTTGCCGACGATCACCTTCCGGCAGCGGTCAATTGGCCTGTCCTGAGCGACTCCGAACAGTCCGAGTTCGAGCGGCACCTTCAGGCCGATCGGAGCCAGGCCCTGTTGTTCGGCGCCGCCCATGCGCGCACGAACATGAACTCGAATGCGTTGACCGCCGTGGCCGACCTCACGCTTGCTGCGCGTGTGCTTGTCTACGGTGCCGGCAGCGACCTCCGAGGCTGGCTGTGTGCGGGCGCCTTGCGCGAACACGGCTTCGACGTCGATGAGTTGCTGGGTGGATACAAGAACTATCGCCGCTGGGTCGGCGCCGGGCTGGCGCTGCTGCCGCGCCTGTTCCTGTTTCGCGCGCTGGGCGGGCCGAGCGGCTGCGGACAGTCAATCCTTCTCCACGAGCTTGCCCAGCAAGGACAGCAGGTGCTCGACCTGGCACAGCTCGCGGCCCACGATGGCCCGCCCTTTGGCGCCCAGGCCGGCAAATCGCAACCGGCTCAGTTGCTGTTCGAGTCGTTGCTTATCGACACCCTGCGCCATCGCGATGCGTGGCGCCCTCTGTGGATCACGGCTTCGCCTGCAACCCTCGGCAGCTTGCAACTGCCAGGTGAGTTGGACACGGCCCTTCAGCGCGCGCCGAACTTCGAGGTGGTGGCACCGATGGCCGAGAGGGTCAAGCTCGGGTGCCAGCGGCATCCGCAGGACGCCGCCGATCCAGTGGCGTGGGTCGAACGCCGGGCGCAGCAGTCCGGTCAGGGCGAACCCAGGCGCTTGATCGACTGGCGCCGGCTGGCCCAGGTGGGTGAGATCGAAGCGCTGGTTGAACAGTTCTTAATCTATGGGGACGAGATAGCGTCGAAAGGCTCAGTTGCCGATGTCTCCATCCACCCGGCGCCCCTGGCGACGATCAACTTGGAATCGCTTGAGATTTCGCCGATCGCCGAGGCCGCAGCCAGGCTGATCGGGTCGCCCGGCGGCTGAGCGCATCGCGGGCCGGGTCGATCAGCGCCCCGGTTTGGCAACGTGAGCACGTCGGGCGCCGATCCCCGGGGAGCAACCGCTTTGAACGAGCGCAGTCACTCGGGG
>JAAFHE010000768.1 GCA_013298265.1 Lysobacterales bacterium
TTCGGCAACGTGGGACAGACGGACTATGCGCTGGCCAACGCGTTCCTGGATGGCTATGCGCAGGAGCGCGAGCGGGCGGTGGCGCGTGGCGAGTGCAGCGGTCGTACGGTGTCGATCGGCTGGCCCCTGTGGGCGGACGGAGGCATGCAGATTCCGGCCTCGGACGCGCGTCGGGTAGGCCTTACGCTGATGGAAGCGCGGGAGGGCGTCGATACGCTGTATGCGGCTTGCGCCGGCGCCGAGCCGGCAGCGCACGTACGCTACGAAACGCTGCGTGCCGCGGTGGCGCCGCGTGCGGAAACGGCCGGTGCGCCGGCAGTGGGTCATGATGAAGCGGCGCTGCGCGCGCAGCTACTGCAGCGTCTGCAGGGCGTACTCGGAGCGGTGACGAAGTTTGCGGCGGCGCAGATCGACGTCGCGGAGCCGTTGGAGAGCTACGGCATCGATTCGATGCTGATCACGCAGGTCAATGCCCGTCTTGCCGAGGCGTTCGGGAATCTTCCGAAGACCTTGCTCTACGAGTACGCGACGCTAGCGGAGCTCGGCGATTACTTGTTGCGTGCGCAGCGGCCTGCCTGCCTGCGCTGGTGCGGGTGGGAGCTCGAGCCCGTGGCAGCCATACCGGTCGCAGCGACCGTCGGGACCGTAACGCGGTCGCAGCGACCGTCGCCGGCGGCGCCGGCGCAGCGTTCGATCGCGATCATCGGCCTGGCCGGTCGCTATCCGCAGGCGCGTGACCTCGATGCGTTCTGGGACAACCTGTGTGCGGGACGCGACTGCATCAGCGAGATTCCGGCCGAGCGCTGGCCGCTCGAGGGGTTCTACGAGCCGGACATGGAGCGCGCGATTGCGACCCGCTGCAGCTACGGCAAATGGGGCGGTTTCCTTGACGGCTTCACCGAATTTGATGCGCTGTTCTTCAACATCTCGCCGCACGAGGCGCAGTACCTCGATCCGCAGGAGCGGCTGTTCCTGCAATCGTGCTGGGCGGCGATGGAAGATGCTGGCTATACGCGCGAGCGCTTCGCGAGCCAGCACCAGCAGCGCGTCGGCGTGTTCGCCGGCGTCACCAAGACCGGCTTCGAGCTGTACGGTCCGGAGCTGTGGCGGCGCGGCGTAAGGGAGGCGCCGACTACCTCGTTCGCTTCGCTGGCCAATCGCGTGTCGTACGTGATGAACCTCGCGGGCCCGAGTGTGCCGATCGACACCATGTGTTCGGCCTCGCTGACCGCGGTCCACGAGGCCTGCGAGCATCTGCTGCGCGGCGAGTGCGAGCTCGCGTTCGCCGGTGGCGTGAACCTGTACCTGCATCCGAACAACTTCACGATGCTGTGCAGCCTGCGCATGCTGTCGAGCGAGGGGCGCTGCCATGCCTTCGGTGCCGGCGGCGACGGCTTCGTGCCGGGCGAAGGCGTCGGCGTCGTGCTGCTCAAGCCCTTGTCGGCGGCGGAGGCAGACGGCGACTTCATCCACGGCGTGATCCGCGCGACGGGCATCAATCACGGCGGCAAGACGAATGGCTACACGGTGCCGAACCCGGTCGCGCAGCGCGAGCTGATCGCGTCGGTGCTGGCCAAGGCCGGCGTCGACGCGCGCAGCGTGAGCTACATCGAGGCGCACGGCACCGGTACGCAACTGGGCGATCCGATCGAGATCGCCGGACTCACGCAGGCGTTCGCGCGGCACACGGCGGATACGCAGTTCTGCGCGATCGGCTCGGTCAAGTCGAACATCGGCCATGCGGAGAGCGCGGCCGGCATCGCGGCGCTGACCAAGGTGCTGCTGCAGATGAAGCACCGGCAACTGGTGCCGAGCCTGCATGCGGCGGTACCGAATCCGAACATCGACTTCGCCGGCACGCCGTTCGTGGTGCAGCAGGACCTGGCGGAATGGCCGCGACCGCGGCTCAGCGTCGACGGCGTAATGCGGGAGTATCCGCGCATCGCCGGCGTGTCGTCCTTCGGCGCCGGCGGCGCGAACGCACATGTGATCGTCGAGGAATACGTGGTGCCCGTCGCGGCGCCAGTCATGCTCGCCGATGCCGCGCTCGCCGGTCCGGCGCTCGTGGTGCTGTCGGCGCGCTCGGAAGAGCGGTTGCGCGTGCTGGCGCAACGCTTGCTCGACGCGATCGCTACGCGCGCGCTCGGTGATGCGGATCTGGCGAGTCTCGCCTATACGCTGCAGGTCGGGCGCGAGGCGCTGGAGCATCGGCTGGCGTTCACGGCGACCACGATGCAGGCCGTGAGCGAGCGGCTGCAGCGCTACGTGGCCGGTGACGAGACGATCGACGGCCTGTACCGCGGCGATATCAAGCGCAACAAGGAAGCGCTGTCGGTATTCACCGATGTCGACGAGCTGCACGAGGCGGTCGCGAAGTGTCTCGACCGCGGCAAGTATTCCAAGGTGCTCGGCCTGTGGGTCAAGGGCATGGTGTTCGACTGGCAGCGCCTGTATCCGCAGGGCACGCCGCGTCGCCTGCCGCTGCCGACGTATCCGTTTGCGAACGAACACTACTGGCTGCCGCTGGACGTTGCCTCACTGTTGTCCCCGCGGCCGGTTGCGGCTGACGACGGCGCGTTCGTCGTTGCGGCGGCGCCGCCGGCGGTGGTGACGAATGCGCAAGCGCAGGCCGAGCGTGCTGCGTTCGAGCAGCAGTTATTGCAGATGCTGTACGTGCA
>JAAFHE010000770.1 GCA_013298265.1 Lysobacterales bacterium
CCACTGCTCCTCGAAACGCTCGCTGCCGGCGAGGCGGCGGCCGTCGAGCAGGCTGGTATAGACCGACGCATCGCGTGCGGCCAGTTCGCGGCATTGTTCAAATGTGCGCACCGCATGCCCGGGCTTCAGGCCGAAGTCCCACAGGCAGGTGAACAGGGTTTCGAGCGAGCGGGCCAGCGAGCCCTGCGGCGGTGCGTCCACGAGCACGAGCACGTCGAGGTCCGAGCGCGGGAACTGCTCGCCGCGGCCGAAGCCGCCGACCGCATACAGCGCCGCACCGGCTGCTTCGCCGACGATCGCAACCCAGATGTGTCGCAGCAATCGCTGCAGGGTCAACGCGCGCAGCGGCACAAGTTCGTCCGCCGGCAGGCCATCGCGAAACGCCTCGGCGAACCAGCGATCCACGTCGCCGAGCCACTGGCGCAGGGCCAGCCGCGCCTGCGGCGAAATACCCGAACGCGGCAGCGCCGCCGGCAGGCGCGGCAAGGCGGGTCTGGCCGGAGGTAAGCTCATCGGGCCTCGCGGGCGGGCTATCGGGATCAGAAACGACAGTAACGGCTGCGTCGCACGCCCCGCAAGCACATGAGTCGCTTCACGTTGGCGCGGCTTGCGTTCGCTGCCGCGAGATGACCGCTCAGGCCGCCGTCGGCCAGGGCGTCAGGATTTCGACGCCGTCGTCGGTCACGGTGACGGTGTGTTCCCACTGCGCCGACAGCGAATGATCGCGCGTGACCACGGTCCAGCCATCGGGCATCAGCCGCGTCGCCGCCTTGCCCGCGTTGATCATGGGCTCGACCGTGAAACACATGCCCTTTTCCAGGCGCATGCCGGCACCCGCCTTGCCGTAGTGCAGCACCTGCGGTTCTTCGTGATAGACGCGACCGATGCCGTGGCCGCAATACTCGCGTACGACGGAAAAGCCAGCCGCTTCCGCGTGTTTCTGAATGGCGTGGCCGATATCGCCGAGGTACGCGCCCGGCTTGACCTGGGCGATGCCGAGCATCATGGATTCATACGCGATCGTGCACAGGCGATGCGCGCGGACCTCGGGCTTGCCGACGTAGTACATGCGGCTGGTGTCGCCATGGAACCCGTCGCGAATGACAGTGACGTCGATATTGACGATGTCGCCGTCCTTGAGAATCTTGCGCGCGTCGGGGATGCCGTGGCAGATCACATGGTTGACCGACGTGCAGATGGTCTTGGGAAAGCCCCGGTAGCCGAGGTTGGCCGGGATCGACTGCTGCACGCCAACGATGTGATCGTGGCAGATGCGATCCAGCTCGTCGGTCGAGACGCCGGGTTTGACGTATTGCCCAATCATTTCCAGCACTTCCGCGGCGAGCGCGCCGGCGATGCGCATCTTGGCAATGTCTTCCGGGGTCTTGATCGTTACGGGCATGGCTTCCTCGGGTGGGGTCCTGGCGCAGCGCAAGGCGCGGCGATCATAGCAGGCCGCACTGCGCCGACGGGCCCGGCGCAGATGGCGCCGGGGCGCCCCGGGCGCAAGCCCGTTCAGTCGAAACCGTCTGCGAAAAGCGCCTCGGGCAGACGGCGGATCTGCCAGGGCTCGCGGCCATGCGCGCCGTCTTCGGCGCTGAAATAGACCGCGGCGGGAGTGCGGCCCAGGAAGAACGGCGTCGCCGACGAACCGCCCGGGTAGATCTCCGGCAACGCTGCGATCTCGCGGCCGTCCGCCGATGACTGGCACAGCTCGTTGCCGCGGCGCGTGTTCTCGCACGAGAACACCACGCTGTCGTCATCGATCGCGGCAATGAAATACGGCGTCGCCGTCAGCGCGCCCGGGAGCTCCACGGCACGCGTGCCGATCGGGGTGCCGTCGGTGACTATATAGCGCTGCTTGCAGGTGTTGCACTGGGCATACAGGTGCACGTGACCGCCGGCACCGGCCAGGCGCGAGATCGCGCTGTCGAGCAGCAGCACGGTGCCCGAAGCCGAGCCGTCCGTGGACCACAGCTGCCCGGCCGACCCGAAGCCGAGGGTAAACACCAGGTGGCTGCCGGCGCGCGCGGCGCCATACATCGATCCGATCGGCACCGGCCGCACGGCGACGGTGCCGCCGACGCTGCCGTCGGTCGCGAACAGGTCGCAGGCGTAGCTCGGCGTGCAAGCGACAAAGTACAGCTTTCCCCCAAGCACGGCGTCCTGCGACGCGTCGAGACGGCTCAGGATCTGGCGTCCTTCGAGCAGCCGGAAGGTGCCGGCGAGCGTGCCGTCGCTGCGCCAGATGTCGTTATGGACGTCGCGCCAGAGGATGGCCACGCCGCCGATCTCGCCGATC
Source organism: Lysobacterales bacterium (assembly GCA_013298265.1). Taxonomy (GTDB): domain Bacteria; phylum Pseudomonadota; class Gammaproteobacteria; order Xanthomonadales; family Rhodanobacteraceae; genus Tahibacter. The sequence continues at coordinate 2,303 of JAAFHE010000770.1, forward strand.
GACTCTGCGCGGAAGAAGATCTCGCTGCTGAGCGTCGTGCCGCCGGTGGCCGGGTCGATGCCGCACAGGCCGAACGTGTCGCCGCAGACGTAGATCACGCCGCGGCCGCCGCCGTAGCCCTGCATCCACGTGTGGCCGAACAGGGGCACGACCGGCATGGCGGACGTCAGCGCCGCATCGGCGTAGTAAAGCGAATAATCCGCCGCGATCATCACGCCACTGCCGGCGTAGGCCAGTACCCGGCGCGGCAGCCAGTCGCCCAGCAAGCTGCTCGGCAGGGGCTGCGTGCCGGCCTCGGTGCCGTCGGTGCGCCACACCGCGGAGCGCACGACGCCGCTGCCGTCCGGGCTGCGGCCCGGCGTGAAGTACAGCG
>JAAFHE010000077.1 GCA_013298265.1 Lysobacterales bacterium
AGGAAAATCCGCTTGGCGCTGTCGGTGGTCCAATGCCCCGAGGCACGCAGGTCAACGCTGCCGACGGTGTAGATCGCCGAGAGCTGGGCGCGCCTGTAGCTGTCGCCGTAGGCATCGTCGAGGTCGTAGTGCGCCACCACCGTTTCCAGGCGGAACTCGTCGGTGATCGGGAACTTCGCCCCGACTTCGACGTAGATGCCACGATCGCCGCTGGCCAGCGCGTTGTCCGACCAGCCCAGCATCACCCACCAGCGCTGGTCCAGCGTCAGGGTGGTGATGACTTCGTTGTAGTCGAGGTTCAACGGTTCGCGCGTGCCCGGATAGGTGAAGCGCGTGAGATTCACGTCGAGGTTCCAGCGTTGCGCGAACGTGCGGTTCCAGCCGGCCAGCAGATCGACCTCGGCATCGCTGCCGACGGCATCGCCGTAGTCGACTGTCGACGCCCAGGCCGCGCCGTAGAAACCGGAATCGAAGCTGACTTTTCCGCCGAGCTGCGGCGCAGCGTCGCCCTGGGTCTGGGAAATGCCGCGGAACACGTAATCGCTCGTCAGCGTGGCGGAACCGCTGAAGTCGACGGCCCCGGCATATGGGGCGACATAGCCCGCGACGAGGACAATCGCGGTGCGCAGAGATGTTCTTGCAGAGACCTTCATTGCCGCGGAGACTCGTTTTCCACTCCGGATGGAGCACGGAAAGTGTCTTCCTGCAGCGCGTAAACAAACTAGATGCAATACGGCCCGTCGGCGTAACGGCGGCGTAAATTCGTCGCGGCGCAGTGGTATTTCTTCGTGCTGCTGCGGCGCCTGGGTGCTGCGCGAGCCGCATCGACCATGGCACGCGACGGCGTCGATCCCGCTGTACGCAAGAAGCGGATGGCTATGGCCGGTGCCTCGGCCTACGCTCACGTCTTGCCCTAGAACCCAGGAAACCGTGGACGCCACAAATCCAAAGGACCATTCCGCAGCGCGGGCCGACGACGCTGCGCCGACCGAACGCATCGCCGCCCTGCCCTGGCCGGCGCTGTACGAGGCGCTCGACGCGCATGGCAACGCGCTGATTCCGGGCCTGCTGTCGGCCAAGGAGTGCGCCGCGCTGAGCGCACGCTACGACGACCACGCCGCATTTCGCAGCCGCGTCGTCATGTCGCGCTACGGCTTCGGCAGCGGCGAGTACAAGTACTACGCCTATCCGCTGCCCGCCGTCGTACAGGACCTGCGCGCGGCGTTGTATCCGCACCTCGTCGACATAGCGAATCGCTGGAACGAAACACTCGACAGCCCCGTGCGCTACCCGGCTTCGCATGCGGACTTTCTCGCGCGCTGCCATGAGGCCGGCCAGCAGCGCCCGACACCACTGATGCTCAAGTACGGCAGCGGCGACTACAACTGCCTGCACCAGGATATCTACGGCGAACACGTCTTTCCGCTGCAGGTGGCCGTCCTGCTGTCGCAGCCCGGCAACGATTTCAGCGGCGGCGAATTCGTAGTGACCGAACAGCGTCCGCGCCAGCAGTCGCGCGCCGAGGTCGTGCCGCTGCAGCAGGGCGATGCGGTCGTCTTCGCGGTGAGCCATCGGCCGGCGCAGGGGGCCCGGGGCGCGTATCGCGTCAATCTGCGCCATGGCGTCAGCCGCGTACGTGCGGGACAACGCTTCACGCTGGGCGTGATCTTTCACGACGCGACATAGGACTACCCGCGGCTGCACCGCGCGGAATTCCGTAAAGGCTCGCCTTCGGCCTTGGCTCAGGGCGGCACCTCAGTGCCATTCGGACCTTACTTGGCCCCCATTTCTCACACCCGTTCGTAGCCGGCGCGCGTCAAGGTAGTTGTCGCCTGATAGGTATTCCTATCGAAGCCAACACCGAGCCTAGTCGCAGTTCACTAGGTCCCAAACGGCCACGCCGGGCAATGCGCGACGAGACCAGGCCCGCTCAGCCCGTACCCGAACCTCCAGCACCGCTGGTCCTGTCTGCCCTGCGCGCAAACCGCGCCGTCGCCTGCAGCAGTCGTTCGAACACGCCGGTTTCGCGGTACGCATGGCCAGCCGCCTCGACAAGATGGAACTCCGCTTCGGGCCAGGCACGATGCAAGGCCCAGGCATACTTTGCCGGGCAAGGCATATCGTAGCGACCGTGCACGATCACGGCCGGAACCTTGGCCAAACGATGCGCCTCGTGCAGCAACTGCTGATCCCGCAAGAAACAGCCATTACTGAAATAGTGATTTTCTATACGAGCAATCGCGAGATTGCGCAGATCGGCCTCCGCATCGTCGCCGGCCTCGTCCTCGGGCTGGAACACCAGGGTCGATACCTCGTCCTCGAAGCGACACCAGGCGCGCGCCGCAGCGAGCTGAGTTGCTGCATCGCCGTGCTGCAGGCGTCGCCGATAGGCCTGCAGCAGATCGCCGCGCTCTGCCGGCGCGATGGCTTCGATGAAATGTTCCCACTTGTCCGGGAAGACCTGATCGACCCCGGAGCGGTAGAACCAGTCCAGTTCGGACTGCGTCGCGGTGAAGATGCCGCGCAGGATCAGCGCGTCGACGCGCTCGACATGGGCCTGCGCATAGGCCAGCGCCAGGGTGGAGCCCCAGGATCCGCCAAACACGAGCCAGCGATCCACGCCCATGATGTCGCGGCGCAGCGCCTCGATATCGGCGACGAGATGGTCCGTGGTATTCGCCTCGAGCGAGGCCGCCGGTGTCGAGCGCCCTGCCCCACGCTGGTCGAAGAACAGTACGTCGTAGCCTTGCGGATCGAACAGCCGACGATGTGCCGGGGAGAACCCCGCGCCGGGACCGCCGTGCAGGAACACGGCCGGCTGCGCGCCGGGCGTGCCGGCGCGTTCCCAGTACAGGCGGTGCCCGTCGCCGACATCGAGATAGCCGCTCGCATACGGTTCGCTCGGCGGGTAAGGCGTGATTGGGGCATTCATCGAAGGGGGCGCGGCGGCAAAAGATCCGCGACCTTAACGCGCGGCGTGGCTGCTGTGCCAGCCCATCGGCGCTTGGCGAGCACGATCGACGCGAGGAACGACGGGCTCTGGCAACCGGTGGAGCCATCATCGCTGGCAGGCAACCATCAGCTGCCGCACTGGCGTTGCGTGTCTACGCGCGCTGCGTCCTACTGACGCAGCGCATCGATCAGCGACTACCTGGCCCCTTCGCGCTGCCCGATCACCTCGAAGGTCAACTGAGCAACGTCGGCCGCATCGCGTTGCTCAAACGGCGGTAAAGCCTCCGTCCACAGCGAGAATCTGGCCGGTGATGTGTTTGCCCGCGTCCGAGGCGAACAGCAGCGCAGCGCCCTTGAGGTCTTCGTCGTCGCCAAGGCGCGCGAGTGGCGCATTGCCGATCAGCGCGTCCTCGCCGAGTGCCGCAATCAGTCCCTGCGACATCTTCGACGGAAAAAAACCCGGCGCGAGCGCGTTGACCGTAATGCCGTAGCGGCCCCATTCGCCGGCCAGCGCGCGCGTGAAATTGACGACTGCGCCCTTGGCGCTGTTGTAGGCGAGCGTGCGCATCGCACCGGGCGGATTGCCGCGCAGGCCAGCGACCGACGCGATGTTGAGAATGCGGCCGTACTGCTGCGGGATCATTGCGCGCTTGCCGACCTGCTGCGTGAGCAGGAACAGGCCGCGCACGTTCAGGCCGAAGACCTTGTCCCAGGCTTCGAGCGGATGATCTTCCGCCGGCGCGCCCCAACTCGCACCGGCGTTATTGACCAGGATGTCGATGCGGCCGAGCGTGTCGAGAGCCGCATCGACGAGCCGCGTCGTGTCGGCGGGATCGGCGTTGTCGGCCGCCAGCACATGCGCTTCGATGCCGCTCGCCGCGAGTTGCGCCTGCGCCGCGGCGAGTTCGCCGGGCTTGCGCGCCGACAGGAACACGCGTGCGCCATAGGCACCCAGCGCGTGCGCGATCTGCAGGCCCAGGCCACGCGAGCCGCCGGTGATCAGGGCCGTGCGGCCGTCGAGGTCGAAAAGATGGCGGGATGTTCCCATGCGAATGGCTTCCGGCAGGTAGTGGCGGGCGTGTGCAGCACTCGGAAAAACGACAGGTCGCCGTCGAGCGCAGTTTCGGGATACGGAACATAATTCCGTAAAGCGAATTTACTGTAGCGGCGCACGAAATCCGCGGCAACCGCATCCGGCATCGCATCACTGATTAAGCACCGGGCTCCTGGCGCTTGCGGGCCGCGCAGCCGGCGCCTAGGCTTTCGCTTCGGAACGAACTGATATTCCGCGATGCGGAACTTAGCAACCTACCCGCCTACCGCCTCCCAGGAACACCGGCATGGATTTCAGCTACAGCCCACGCGTCGAGTCGCTGCGCCGAGAACTAGGTAATTTTTTTGACACCTATATTTATCCCAACGAGGCAGACTATGCCGAGGAAGCGCAGGCGCATCGCGCGGCCGGCAATCCCTGGCAACCCAGCGCGCTGGTCGAGTCGCTCAAGCTCAAGGCACGCGAGCACGGCTGGTGGAATCTGTTCCTGCCGCGCTCGGCGCGTGTACCGCAAGGCCTCAGCAATCTCGAGTACGCGCCGCTGTGCGAGATCATGGGCCGCGTACTGTGGGCGTCCGAAGTGTTCAATTGCTCCGCCCCCGACACCGGCAACATGGAGGTGCTGGAACGCTACGGCAGCGAGGCGCAGCAGCAGCGCTGGCTCGCTCCGCTGCTGGCTGGCGAGATTCGTTCGGCGTTTCTGATGACCGAGCCGGACGTGGCCTCGTCGGACGCGACCAACATCCAGTGCTCGATCCGCCGCGATGGCGACAGCTATGTCGTCAATGGCCGCAAGTGGTTTTCATCCGGCGCCGGCGACCCGCGCTGCGCGGTCTACATCGTCATGGGCAAGACCGATCCGGACGCACCGACGCATCGCCAGCAGTCGATGCTGCTGGTCCCGGCGGATACGCCGGGTATCTACGTACGCCGTCCGGTCACGGTGTTCGGCTACGACGATGCGCCGCACGGCCACATGGACATCGAACTCACCGATGTGCGCGTACCGGCGGATCACATCATCCTCGGTGAAGGCCGTGGCTTCGAGATCGCCCAGGGCCGACTCGGACCGGGCCGCATCCACCATTGCATGCGCAGCATCGGCCTGGCCGAAGCGGCACTCGAGCTGCTGTGCCGACGCGTTTCGTCGCGCATCGCGTTCGGCCGGCCGCTGGCGGAATATTCGATCTGGCACGAGCGCATCGCCGAAGCACGCTGCCAGATCGAGCAGGCGCGTCTGCTCACGCTCAAGGCTGCCGATTCGATGGACAAGGTGGGCAACAAGGCCGCGCGCGCGGAGATCGCGATGATCAAGGTCGTCGCGCCGAACATGGCCGTGCAGGTCATCGACTGGGCGATACAGGCACACGGCGCCGCCGGGGTCAGTGGCGATTTCCCGTTGGCCGCCGCCTATGCGGGTGCGCGCTCGCTGCGCCTGGCCGACGGCCCCGACGAAGTGCATCGCGCGACCATCGCCAAGCTCGAACTCGCGCGTTACGCCGCGCAAGCAGCCTGATCATGGGCAATCCGCGGCGCGAAGCCGATGTGTTCAGCCGCGGTGTCGCAGCCGAACATCCGCAGTTCGTCAGCGCCGTGGCGCGGGCATTCTCCGTACTACGCTGCTTCGAGCACGGCGTGCAGTACCTCGGCAATCGGGAGATCGCGAAACGCACGGGACTGCCCAAGCCCACGGTGTCGCGTTTCACCTTCACCCTGTCGGCGCTGGGTTATCTGAACTATTCGCCGGAACGGGAGAAATACTGCCTCGGCACGGCTGTACTCGGCCTCGGCCATGCCTTCATGAAAAGCAACGATGTGCTCGCGATCGCGCGGCCGCTGATGCGCGAACTGGCGGCGCAGGCCCAGGCCGCGGTCATGATCGGCGCGGCCGATGGCTTGCGCATGGTGCTGCTCGACATCTGCCAGGGCGATGCGACGTTCCAGCTCAAGCTCGATGTCGGCGCGCGCGTGCCGCATGGTTCAACCGCGCTGGGCCGCGCGGATCTGGCCGCGCGGCCGCTCGCCATCTTCGAGACACGGCTGGCGGAAATCGAAGGCGAGTGCGAGCCGGCCACCTGGCCACGCCTACGCGCCGGCATCCTGCGTGCACGACAGGACTACGAGAACTACGGCTTCTGCTTCTCGCTCGGTGACTGGAACCCCGACGTGTTCGCCGTCGGCGTGCCAATGGTCTCGGCCGACCGCAGCCGGGTGCTCGCGTTCAACTGCAGCGGCCGTGTCTCGGTGATGACGCGCGAGCGCCTGATGCACGATATCGGCCCGCGCCTGCTTGCTCTGCGCAACAGCGTGTACGAGCTGACCGAAGGCCGTTTCTGATCGCACGTTCGTGACTGCCGTCGACGCCCTGAACCGGCGACGCGAGCCCTGACCGCACGGCCCCGTTCGCGAATCGACCCACGCTTTCGTTTGCCGCACCGGCTTTCACGTCGCTGAACCGGCGAGCCTGTTGAACGACACGGCATGGGTATACCTGGCGCCGTATTGAAAAGTAGTTGTTTTGTAACTTGGCAGCTTGTAAGTTCGGCTGCACTTCATGCCTACCAATCGCCTCGGAGAGAGTGATGGGCCGGGTCGTCGAGGAAGTCCGCACCACGCGCCGTCCGTGCCCGCATCGGGTCAGGCACTGCGCAGCCGCTCTCGTGATCACGACGCATGCGGCCCGCATCAAGCGCTTTCCCTACAGTTTTCGGTTGATACCTCACGCGTTTTCAGGCGCCGCTCCAGCAACGCCGCTGCGACTGCGGTCGTCGGCGTCCGTTCACGGCCGGGCGCACCGCAAGCCACCGCTGCATCGTTCGCAGTGGCGCACAAATGTTCGGTTCCGAAACTTTCCATCGTTGTTCACTTGAAGTGACGTGCCGAGCGCCTGCGCCGGACCGTTCCGGCGCACGTCCGCCGCCGCTTGCCGCCAGCACAAAGGAGAAGGCGAGATGGTCCAGGTTACTTATCCCGGTGTGTACATCGTCGAGAAATCCAGTGGCGTGCGCACCATCACCGGCGTGGCCACGTCGATCGCTGCGTTCGTCGGCTACACGCGCAAGGGCGTGCCCGACAAGGCCGTCACGATCACCAGCTACTCCGACTTCGAACGCGGATACGGCGGCCTGGACCGGGACAGCCCCCTGTCCTACGCGGTGCGCCAGTTCTTCAGCAACGGCGGCACCCAGGCCATCATCGTGCGCGTCGCGATCAACTTCCAGACCACGACCTGGGTGATCGACAATGCCGCCGGCGCCGATATCGTGCGCATCACGGCATCGAGCCCCGGCCGCTGGGGCAACGACCTGCGTATCGCGATCCAGCATACCGGCACACGCAATCCGGATGCGGATTTCAATCTGGTCGTGTCACGGCTGCAGGCGGACGGCGTGAGCTACGCCCCGGTCGAGATTCACCGCAACCTGAGCATGAACGACCGTTCCGACAGCTATTTTGCTTCGGTCGTCAACAACAACTCGGCCCTGGTCACGACGGAAATCGTCGGTGCGCCGGTGTTCGCGAAAGCCGGCTACGCGATCAGCAAGGAAATCACGACGATTCCGATCGTCTCGACGCCAAACAACACGATCGGCGTCACGCTCGACGGCACCAGTTCGTTCGTGCTGACGATTCCCGACGCACCCTGGGCGACGATCGCCAACCTCGCGGCCAAGGTCAACACGGCTATCGCGACCGCCGGACTGACCGCCGACATAGAGGCCGCCGAAACCAAACCCGACGGCACTGCCGGTACCGGCGCACTGAAGATCAGCTCGAAGACGGCCGGCCGCTTCTCCAGCGTTTCCGTCGCGCGCGGCAGCACCGGCGGACTCGCCGCCAAGCTCGGCCTGGGCCTGCTCAACGGCGGCCGCGAGGTCACCGGCGCAGCGGAACATCGGCCGGCCGTAATCGGCAACACCGCACCGACGATCGTCGGCGAGGACGGTGATCGCGGCGGTCCGGTCAATCTCGAAGGTTCCCCGTCCGCCAAGACCGGCATGTACGCGCTGCTCGACGTGGACCTGTTCAATATCCTGTGCATTCCCGAGACCTTCGACATGAGCGGCGGCCAGGAGGCCGCGCTGGTCAACGCGGCGATCGTGTTCTGCCACGAGCATCGCGCGTTCTTCATCGCCGACGCGCCGTCGAACCGCACCCTGAGCAATATCGCGAGCTGGGCCGGTGGCTTCAGCCAGCTGCAGGCGGTCAACGCCGCCACGTATTTCCCGCCGCTGCGCCTGCCCGACCCGCTCGACGGCAACCGGCCGCGCCCGTTCGCTCCGTCGGGAACCCTGGCCGGCCTGTATGCACGCACCGATGCGACGCGCGGCGTGTGGAAGGCGCCGGCCGGCATCGATGCCTCGCTCAACGGCGTGCTCGGCCTGACGATTCCGCTGAACGATCGCGAGAACGGCCTGATCAATCCGCTCGGCATCAACGCGCTGCGCGACTTCCCCGCCGCGGGCCGCGTCGCCTGGGGCGCACGCACCTTGCGCGGCAATGACGCGCTCGGCGACGAGTACAAATACATTCCGATACGCCGGCTCGCGCTGTTCCTCGAGGAAAGCCTGTACCGCGGCACGCAGTGGGTCGTGTTCGAGCCGAACGACGAGCCGCTGTGGGCGCAGATACGCCTGAACCTCGGCGCCTTCATGAACGGCCTGTTCCGCCAGGGCGCGTTCCAGGGAAAGACGCCGCAGGAAGCGTATTTCGTCAAATGCGACAAGGAGACAACGACCCAGGCCGACCGCAATCTCGGCATCGTCAACATCCTCGTCGGCTTCGCGCCGCTCAAGCCCGCGGAATTCGTCGTGCTGACGATTCAGCAGATCGCCGGGGATCTGTAGCGCGGCTTTTTTCTTCTGCACCAGATCTCCACAACCCCGCCAAACGCTGCGCGTTTGGCCGCCCCCTTAACTTAAGGGGGCTCCAGAAGCAACGCCTCGTTTCCCGGTACAGATTAATCAAGGGAGTGGTCGCCATGGCCCAGTTCGCCGTCAATACACATCGCTTCGATCCGTACAAGAATTTCAAATTCCGCATCAAGTGGGACGGGCGCTACGTCGCCGGCATCAGCAAGGTCGGCTCGCTCAAGCGCAGTACGGAAGTCGTCGAACACCGCGAAGGCGGCGATCCGTCGACGTCGCGCAAGTCGCCGGGTCGTACCAAGTACGAGGCGATCACGCTGGAGCGCGGTGTCACGCACGATCTGGAATTCGAAGCCTGGGCCAACAAGGTCTGGCATGTCGGCGCCGGGCTCGGCGCCGAGGCCAGCCTCAAGGATTTCCGCAAGGACGTGATCCTTGAGGTCTACAACGAGACCGGCCAGGTCGTGCTGAGCTATCGCATCTATCGCTGTTGGGTGTCGGAATTCCAGGCCCTGCCGGATCTCGATGCGAACGCCAACGCGATCGCGATACAGACCATAAAGCTGGAAAACGAAGGCTGGGAGCGCGATCCGGACGTGTCCGAGCCCTCCGAGCCGGTACTCGCCGCCTGATACGGAACGTTGCGAGGCATGACGCCATGGATGCCACTTCGTTACGCCCGCTGCGCGCATTGGGTCAGCCGGCCGATCTGGATCTGGATTTTGCAACGGCCGACCGGCCGGCACTGGTCACCGCGCTGCTCACACAGGCGAGCGACGCGGCCAATGCCGCATTCTGGTGGTCGCAGCCCGTAGGCCGGCGCATACAGGCGCTGCTCGATGTGCTGGCGGTGACGGAGCGCCGCGAAAGCCTGGCGCTGACCGCCGTCTGCAGCGCCGCGGGCTGTGGACAGACGTTCGAGTTCGAACTGCCGCTGCAGGGACTGCCCCACGCTGACACGCAAGACGGCACGATTGCGGTGCAGCTCGGTCCGCAGCGCCGCGCGCGCCTGCGCCTGCCGTGCGGCGACGATCTGCGGCGCTGGCATGCAGCGCAGCCGGCCACGCGCGCCGAAGCCGTTCGCACGATGTGCGAGGGCCTGCTGGTCGAAGGCGAACTCGAGGACGGCGACGTGGCCGCAGTGGCTGCGGCAATTGCCGCACACGACCCGCTCGTCGATTTCGCGGTGACCTGTGCCTGCCCGGTCTGTGGAACACCGGCCGAAGTGGCCGTCGATCT
>JAAFHE010000769.1 GCA_013298265.1 Lysobacterales bacterium
CCGCCGGCGTCTGCATACACGCCAGCGTCATCTCCTGGCGCTGCGTCAGCAGGTTGATCGGGTCGCCGACCGTCGGGCCGGGGCTCGTGGGACAGGTCGGGGGGCCTAGTAGGGCGTGCGGTTGGCTACGGTATGTGTTGATCGGGACGAGCGGATCAACAAAAGTGCCGCACCAGTAGGCGCTGCTGACGGCGCGGGAGTAGCTCCATGCTCCCGAGTAGGAAACACCTCCTCCCGTCCAAAACGCTTTTCCTCTAGCTATCGCGCTGGTATGAGCTGTCAATGGCTGGTTTACAGGCAACGGCTGGAATACACCGCCAACAAGGTTTGCCTGAGTCCCTACCAGGTAAGCCTTGGTGTCCTCGTACCTACAGTACAGCTCGAGTGAACCATCTGGTTTTCTTAAGTTCCAATCCGCCGCTCTGCAACTGAAGTTATCCGTGTCACAGTCGCCCGAGCAGAGATAGGCGTCTCCTTGAATCGTCGGGAGACTCATCCAGGCGCCGCCAATCGTCTGACGCTGAGGAGTCAGGACGATGCCAGGCACATGGCAGGTTCCCGTAAATGTGAACGACCCGAGCGCGCATCCGCCGCTCAGATAAGGCCTTTGAATGTCCGTCAATGTCGAATCGAAGCAGACCTGCAGCGTCTGGCACCGCAGGGTATTGGTCGCGGGATCCAGCCTCAGGCTGGGATGGCTAGTTGGACAACTTGCATTGTAGTCAGCTGGAAATTGCCCAGTCTGCGCACTCGCCCCACCTGTCTCCATCAACGCCAAAACCGCTATCCCACCGAGCCCGAGAATTCGTGTGAGTCGCTGCATAGATACCCCGCTGCATGGCCATCCGGCCTACTGATAAGGGTTCCCAATCAGGAACCGTCGTCGCGTTGTACCCAAGCGCCTACACCCAACACCATCCCCAAATCCGGAAACTTTCCGGAAATTTTCCAGAACGCGACGCGAATGACGGCAGGAAAGCCGGATGCCGCTCTCCGACGGAAGAAGCGAAACGAGGACGAGCCGGATCACACCGCCGAACCAGTACCGCCACATGCCGGCACAGCGTTTCTCATTTTTTCCACAAGCACTTGATTCGCAAAATAAACGGGGCGGATGAAAACCGGAAGGCGGGCAGAAAGACCGCTTTCGCCGGGCTGGATCGTGCCAACACTTTCCGCGCCAGCCCGTTACAAATCCTTCGCTTCGCGCTAGCTGGCCACCGCCTCCTTGTCGCTGCTCAGCGACCAGTTGCGCGATTTTAGACAATAGCTGACCGGGCATCTGGCGGTGGAGCGGATCCCCAAGCGCATCGGCGTCAACGCGATATCGCCCGCGGTTATGCGTACCCCGATTCGTGAGGGCTTCATACCGAAGACGGAAGTGGACAGTGAGCTGCAGAGCTTCAACCGTCTTCATCCAGTCGGCCGTGCCGGCACCGTGCCGGACGTCCCCGAAGTCGTCCGCTTCCTGCTTTGGGATAAAGCGGACTGGGGCACTGGCGCGATCGGGCACGTCGATCGTGGGCTGATGCCGGCCGCAATTGAGGTATGGCAGGCCGGCGCGCCCCGCGCCTACCTGCACCGGCTTCAACCATTCGCATCCCAAGGAGGAATCTTAAAGGCTGGCCGCCACCACGCCGATTCCTGCATCATCGAACCGGCATAGGTTCCCCGCGGCAGGCCATGGCCAAGCAAACGTTTCTCTGGCACGACTACGAAACCACGGGTGCGGATCCGCGCCGCGACCGTCCCTGCCAGTTCGCCGCGCAGCGCACGACGGCCGAACTCGAGCTGCTCGGTGAACCGATCGAGATCTTCTGCGCCCCGGCCCCCGACGTGCTGCCGCACCCGCAGGCCGCGCTGATCACCGGCATCACGCCGCAGCAGCTCGAGCGCGACGGCGTCAACGAGGCCGTGTTCGCCGCGCGCGTGCACGAGGAAATGGCGATGGCCGGCACCTGCACGGTCGGCTACAACTCGCTGCGCTTCGACGACGAGTTCACGCGCAACCTGCTCTACCGGAATTTCTACGAGCCGTACGCGCGCGAGTGGGAGAATGGCAATTCGCGCTGGGATCTGATTGATCTGGTACGCATGACCTATGCGCTGCGCCCGCAGGGCGTGGAGTGGCCGCGGCGCGAAGACGGCACGCCGAGCTTCCGCCTCGAAGATCTCGCCCGCGCCAATCACCTCAAGCAGGAGCGCGCGCACGACGCGCTGTCGGACGTGCACGCACTGATCGGCCTGGCGCGTCTGTTGCGCACGCGCCAGCCGCGCCTGTTCGCGTTCTATCTCGAGCTGCGCCGCAAGCAGCGCGCGTTCGAACTGCTCGACGTCGCCCACCGCACGCCGGTGCTGCACGTGTCGTCACGCTTTCCCGCCAGCCGCGGCTGCCTCGCCCTGGTCGTTCCGCTCGCGGTCCACGCGACACAGCCCAACGCCGTTATCGTCTATGACCTGGACGCCGATCCGGCGCCGCTGCTCGAACTCGACGCCGGGGAAATCGCCGATCGTGTATTCAGCGCGCGCGCGGACCTGCCCGAGGACGTCGAGCGCATTCCGCTCAAACTCGTGCACGCGAACCGTTCGCCGGCACTGGCACCGCTATCGGCGCTGGCGGGAGTTGATCTGGCGCGCATCGGTCTGGACACGCAACGCTGCATGGCGCATCTCGA
>JAAFHE010000771.1 GCA_013298265.1 Lysobacterales bacterium
GCCGCGCAGGCGCAGCAGCGCGGCGACGCCATTGCAGTCATCGACGGCGTGCGCCGGATCAGCTACCGCGAACTCGATCAGGCGGCGACACGCGTAGCCGCGGCACTGTGTGCGCAAGGGGTAGGACGCGGCGACCGCGTCGCCATTGCTGCGGAGCGCAGCGCGGAAATGATTGCGGGCCAGCTCGGCATTCTGCGCGCTGGCGCCGCCTATGTGCCGATCGATCCGGCTTATCCGCCGCCGCGGATCGCGGCCATGCTCGGGGATTGCCGGCCTGCGGCACTGCTCGTGCACGAGCCCAGCGCGCAGCTCGTTGCAGCCGGTGTGCCGCGCCTGTTGATCGAGCGCATCGCCTGGGCCGACCGCGGCGAGGCGGCGGCGCCCGCTGACTGCGGCGATGCGCCACAACCGGACGATCTGGCCTATCTGATCTACACCTCCGGTTCAACCGGCGCGCCCAAGGGCGTCATGCTGGAACACCGCAACGTACTGCCGCTTGTCGTCGGCAATCACTATGCGTCGGTCGGCGCCGGCGACTGCGTCGCCTATTGCGCGAGCCCGGCGTTCGACGCCGCAGCCTGGGAAACCTGGTTCGCGCTGCTCAACGGGGCGAGCCTGCTGGTCGTGCCGCAGGCGACGCTGCTCGATCCACCAGCCTGCGCGACGCTGCTCGCGGAGCACGCGGTCAGTGTGCTGCATCTGACGGTCGGTCTGCTCAACCAGTACGCCGCGACCTGCCCGGAGATCTTCCCGCGCCTGCGCTGCCTGTTGTTCGGCGGCGAGCAGGCCGATGCGCATGTGGTACACCGGATCCGGGGTGCGCATGCACCGCAGCAATTGATACATTGTTACGGACCGACGGAGTGTACGACATTCGCGATCACCGACCCGGTGCAGGAACCCGGTAGTGGCCGGCGTCTGCCCATCGGCAAGCCGCTCGCGCATGCGAGCGTGAGAATTCTCGACGCGAACGGCACGCCGGTGCCGATCGGCGTCGCCGGCGAGATCCACATCGGCGGTGCCGCTGTTGGCCGCGGCTACTGGAACCAGCCGGAACTGACCGCGGAACGCTTCGTCGCCGATGAATATGCCGACGCCGGCGCGCGGCTGTATCGCACGGGCGATCTCGGCCGGTGGCTGTCGGACGGGCGCATTGAATACCTCGGCCGCAACGACTTCCAGTTCAAGCTGCGCGGTTATCGTGTCGAACCGGCGGAAATCGAGACGGCGGCGCTGGCGACCGGCGAATTACGCGAAGCGCTTGCGACGGGCTACCGTGACGAACGCGGCGAATTGCGGCTCGTTCTCTATGTGGTGCTGGCGGCGGAGCGTGAGGTAAGTCCGGCGATGCTGCGTCGTGCACTTGCGGTGAGCTTGCCGGAGCACCTCGTGCCGTCCTCCGTGGTGCACCTCGATGCGTTTCCGCTGACGCCGCACGGCAAGATCGACCGCGCCGCTTTGCCGCCGCCCGCGTTTGATGTGGCCGCGGCTGACTACGTCGCCCCGCAGGGCGCGACCGAGACCGCGCTTGCCGCGCTCTGGGGCGAACTGCTGCAACGGTCGCCTGTCAGCCGCCATGATCAGTTCTTCGAGCTTGGCGGGCATTCGCTGCTCGTCATCCTCCTGATCGAACGCCTGCGCGCACTCGGCCACGTCGCTGAAGCACGCATGGTATTCGCCGCGCCCGTGCTTGCCGCACTCGCGCAACAGCTCGATACGGCGCGTCAGGCGAAAGCCGCGCGCCAGGAGATTCGCCTTTGACCACGACTGAATTGCTCGCTGATCTCGACCTGCGCGGTATCAAGCTGCGCTGCGACGGCGACGAACTCGTCATCGATGCGCCCAATGCGGCCATCGACGATGCACTGCTGCAGCACCTGCGTGCACTCAAGCCGGCGCTGCTCGACTGGTGCCGCCGCCGCGATGGGGGCGCGCGCAAGGTCAGTGCTGCCGAGCGCGCGACGATCGCAGCTCGCCTCGGCGTCGATGCGGCGTCCATCGACGCGATCTATCCGCTGTCGCCGCTGCAGGAAGGCCTTCTGCTGGAGCATCGCCTCGGGGGCGCCGGCGATCCGTATCTCGTGCGCATGCAGCTCGCGTTTGCGTCGCGCTCTGTTCTGGACCGCTTTCTCGTCGCGTTCGACGCGGTGCTCGGCCGGCACGATGCCTTGCGCAGCGCGTTCGACTGGGAAAGCCTCGACGAACCGGTGCAGGCCGTGCTCGACCAGGTGCGTCTCCCGGTCGTCGAACACGCGGTCGCACCCGGTGAGAATGCCGCCGACGTGCTGCGAGCGCAGGCCGATCCGCACACGCGACGCCTGGATCTGCGCCGCGCGCCGCTGTTCGAAGCCTCGATTGCCGCGACTGGCGACGGTGGCTGGCGCCTCGCGTTGCTGTTTCATCACATCGTCTGCGACCACCTGTCGCTCGATGTCGTCGTCGCCGAGGTCGGCGCCTATCTTGCCGGCACCCGGGCGCGGCTGGCGGCGCCCGTTTCGTTTGTTCGCGTGCACGGACCGGCGCAGATCGGTGCGGCACAGGAGCGCCATTTCACGGCATTGCTCGGCGATGTCGACGCGCCGGCGGCGCCATTCGGCATCAGCCAGATCGGCGCTGCGGCCGGTGAGATCGCCGTGGTCCGCTTCGGTCTGGAGGCCACGCTTTCGGCGGCACT
>JAAFHE010000772.1 GCA_013298265.1 Lysobacterales bacterium
CACATGCTGCAACGTCTGAGTTAGTGTTTCTTGGAGAAGGCGCAAAGTAAGAAGGGGAGCGTGGTGAACACGCTCCCCTTCTACATCAACTCAATGGCGTTCGGCTTATCTGACTGGCATTGCGCCAGAAGCGGGCTTTTTCGTCAGTGACTCGAATTTGTCAGCAACTCGAGCGGCAACAGCCGTCGCGGCGTCAGTTGATCTTCTTCTGCTCGACGATATTGCCTTTGCCGGTCACCTTCGTGACGGGCTTGGGCCGATCCGCCGCCGGCCAGGTCACCGTATTGCGGTCGCCGTTGACCGCGATCTGCGTCGCCAGCGACTGTACGTCGACCGTGTTGCCGGAACCTTGCACGCTGATCGAATGGCAGGGACCGAAAGTTTCGATACGGTTGTTGTTGCCGAGAAACTGCACCTCTTCCATCTCGGTGCAGAAGTGCTCGATCTGCGAGTCTTCCCTCGCCACGGAGCTCTTGCGAGCGAGATCGGAGGAAGCGGGTTCATCGTTAACCGCTGCGGCGAGAAGCGGCAGCGCGATCAAGACGAGCAGTACGCTGGTGCGCAGAGACTGGAACATGGCAAACCCCAGGTCGAAATCCGCGGCCAGTATAGTCGCCGCCTCGCGCCCGCCTATGCGGCCGCAGACGCGGCGATGCTGAGCGGCAGGATTCCGCCGTTCAGCGGCAGCGGCTGAACCGCGCCGAGTCTGTCTGCGCCCACCGCGTTGGAGCGATGCCGCTTCGCCTCCGGCACTGGGCTTGGAAAGAATCCGGCTTACGCGGACTGACTCGGTAGGCAAACGACGAAGGCCCGGTTTCCCGGGCCTTCGTCTATCACACTGAATTTAATGGTGGGCGGTACAAGTTTCGAACTTGTGACCCCTGCCGTGTGAAAGCAGTGCTCTACCGCTGAGCTAACCGCCCAAGGGCGCGGACTCTATCGAGTCGGCGCCGGATGGTCAAACGATGCAACTGGTGCCGACGAAGGGAATCGAACCCCCGACCTACTGATTACGAATCAGTTGCTCTACCAACTGAGCTACGTCGGCGAAACCGAGCGCGCGATTATAGCGGCGCGCCGGAGCGACAACAAGCGCGAACGCAGAGCAGGCGCGGGGCCGGCCGGCACCGCGCGACGGAATGGGCTACCAGCACGCGCCGTTGGAGTTCTGCGGCATGGCGGTAGCGATGGGTGTCTTCACGCCGGTGTTGCTAATCGACAACGCACCGCATCGATCGCCCGTCTGGCCAGCGCCGGGGACCGGCGTGGCAGTCAATACATAGCTCTGCGTGTCACCGCTAGGGCCGTTGGCCGAATTGATACTGTAGTAACCGCGCTCGGAGGTCAGCGAGGTCAGGCCGAGGCTTGTCGCTGCCGTCAATGGAGCGACCGCATAGCGGTTGAAATTGGTGTAGTAGCGCTCTTGCGCGGCGGCGACGCGCATGAGCAGTTCCTTGCCGTCCGCGCGTCGCGCGCGCTCCCCGTAACGCTGATAGGCAGGCATCGCGAACGCTGCGATCAGCGCGATGATGCCGACGACAATCATGAGTTCCAGCAATGTGAATCCGCGGGCTTTGCTGCGCTTGTGCATCGTGCTTCCCCAATGGAAAAGATACGCGCCGCAGAGCGGCGCGTATCGGGATTGCTTACAGGATTTCGAGCAGTTCGCGCCAGGAGCCGCGATGCGGCGGCGGCGTGGGAACCGTAAACGTCGCGCCCGTAGTCGGCAGCTTGAACTCGCCGTTGACGATACGTGGCGTGGGGTCGCGGCACTTGTCGCCATCGCAGGGCAGCGGAGGCTGCACGATGATCGGCGGCCTGGTCGCGCCGGAGTCGTCGTTGGACTGAAGGATAACCGGCGCCCCGCCGCTGGCGGCGTCCACGACGATCGACGCGCCGCGGAATGTCGGACTGCAGGGGTCACTACCACGCGGAATCAATGTATTGATGACCGCGTAGTTCAGGCTAAAGATCGGCTTCGCGGTGAAGACCACACGTTCTCCCGGCTCCGCAGCGATATCCAGAGGAATTTTCCAGCCGTTGGCGGTGGCAGCGTTCGTCGTCAGCGTACGCGACGTCGCACTCTGGGTAAGGACTTGCGTGGTCAGCGCCGATGGAAGCAGCGCGCGTGCCGCATCGGGTACACCGTAGATTGCCTGCGGTCCGACGTTCGAGGCGATGCCGGTGGCCGTGCGATCTTCCTTGCCGAGATACTTGCCGGTACCGAACACCCAGATCGGGCCCGCGGCGTTGCGGAACGCGACCGGCATGCTGGTGATCGGCTGCCGCGGCAGTGTCGCCTCAGTCACCTGGGTCGGTGTCGTCGTATAGGTCTTGAACATCAGATCGACCGTCCACGATGCCGGATTCGTATTGGTGAGATCAAAGCGGAACAGATTGCCGACAAGATCGCCAGCCACCGCGATATCGTCGATCTGATCGCCTTGGAGATCATAGGCGCCCGGCGTAGACAAGCCGAACGTCAGCGGCACGCCCTGAGGTGCGGTCGCGGTCTGAATCTCGGCGATGCGATTGCCATTCTCCATATCCAGCACGAACAACGACGTCTTGTCCTTGTTCGGATCGAGCGTCGCCGGATCCGGCTGACCGCGCGGGTCGAGGTTCGTCGTCGGGAAATAGCCGCTGGATACCAGCGTCGCCCAGTTGCCCCG
>JAAFHE010000773.1 GCA_013298265.1 Lysobacterales bacterium
TCGTTCATCACGGTGATGTAGTAGTACACATCTTCCTGTTCGGTCAGCATGCGGCGCGTGCCGTCCTGCAGGATCACGGCGACCTCGTAGGAGAAGGTCGGATCGTAGGCCTTGCAGTTCGGGATCGAGCCCGCGAGCAAGTGGCTGTGGCCGTCCTCGTGCTGCAGCCCTTCGCCGTTGAGCGTGGTGCGGCCGGCGGTGCCGCCGATCAGGAAGCCGCGCGCGCGCATGTCGCCGGCGGCCCAGCACAGGTCGCCGACGCGCTGCATGCCGAACATCGAGTAGAAGATGAAGACCGGCAGCATCGGCAGGTCGTTCGTGCTGTAGCTCGTCGCCGCGGCGATCCAGCTGCAGGTCGCGCCGGCTTCGGTGATGCCTTCCTGCAGCACCTGCCCGGCCTGGTCTTCGCGGTAGTACAGTAGCTGGTCGGAATCCTGCGGCTTGTACTTCTGGCCGAACGGCGCGTAGATGCCGATCTGGCGGAACAGCCCTTCCATGCCGAAGGTGCGCGCCTCGTCGGCAACGATGGGCACGATGCGCGGGCCAATCGCCTTGTCGCGCAGCAGCAGGTTCAGGCCACGCACGAAGGCCATGGTGGTCGAGATCTCGCGCTCGCCGCTGCCCTTGGTGATCTGTTCCAGCGCGGACAGCGCCGGCGTCGGCAGCGATTCGCTCTTCTGGCGGCGCTGCGGCAGCGAGCCGCCGAGCGCGGCGCGGCGCTCGAGCATGTACTGCACTTCGGGCGAGTCCTTGCCCGGGTGGTAGAACGGCACGTCGGCGAGCTTGTCGTCGGCGACCGGGATGTTGAAGCGATCACGGAACGCACGGATCGCATCATCGTCCATCTTTTTCTGCTGATGGGTGATGTTCATCGACTCGCCGGCGCCGCCCATGCCGTAGCCCTTGACCGTCTTGGCCAGGATCACGGTCGGACGCCCGTTCGCGCTGCTCATGGCTTCCGCATAGGCCGCATAGACCTTGTGCGGGTCATGGCCGCCGCGATTCAGGCGCCAGATGTCCTCGTCGCTGAGGTTGGCGACCATTTCCTTGAGCTCGGGATACTTGCCGAAGAAATGCTCGCGCGTATACGCGCCACCGAACGCCTTGTACGCCTGGTATTCGCCGTCCACGGTTTCCATCATGAGCTTGCGCAGCAGGCCCTTGGTGTCGCGCGCGAGCAGCGGATCCCAGTACGAACCCCACACCACCTTGATCACGTTCCAGCCGGCGCCGCGGAACACGCCTTCCAGTTCCTGGATGATCTTGCCATTGCCGCGCACCGGACCGTCGAGGCGCTGCAGGTTGCAATTTATGACAAAAATCAAATTGTCCAGATTTTCTCGTCCGGCCAGCGAGATCGCGCCCAGCGATTCGGGCTCGTCGGTTTCGCCGTCGCCCATGAAGCACCAGACCTTGCGGTCGGACTTGGGCATCATGTCGCGGTGTTCGAGGTATTTCCAGAAACGCGCCTGGTAGATCGCCATGATCGGGCCCAGGCCCATCGAGACGGTCGGGGTCTGCCAGAAATCCGGCATCAGCCACGGATGCGGATACGACGAGAGGCCGCCGCCGTCGACTTCCATGCGATAGCGGTCGAGCTGCGATTCGTTGATGCGGCCTTCGAGGAAGGCGCGGGCATAGACGCCCGGCGAGGAATGGCCCTGCACGTAGAGCAGGTCGCCCGGATGGTTCTCGCTGGGCGCACGCCAGAAATGGTTGAATCCGACGTCGTACAGCGTAGCCGACGAGGCGAAGCTCGCGATATGGCCGCCGAGTTCACCCGGCTTGCGGTTCGCGCGCACGACGGTCGCGAGCGCGTTCCAGCGGACCAGCGAGCGGATGCGCCATTCCAGCGCGGCATTGCCCGGATTGCGCTTTTCCGACTGGGTCGGAATCGTGTTGACGTATTCGGTGGTCGGCTGGAACGGCAGATGGCCGCCGGCGCGGCGCGTCGCATCGACCATGCGCTCCAGCAGATAGTGCGCGCGCTCCGCGCCGTCGGCACCGATCACGGCATTGAGCGCGTCGATCCACTCCTGGGTTTCGGTCGGATCCAGATCCTGATTGAGGATGTCCTGCAGCATGTTCACGGGTATCCCTCCACGAACGCCGTGAACCTGGGGAGGAGTGGCGTTCTCGCTGTTGTCGTTTCGGTCGAAGCGGCGGCGCCGCAGGACGGCGCATCGGGACGAGTTTACCGGCTTAAGCGCGCCGTCTGTATGGCCAACAGGCGTTTGACCGGTGTTTTCGGCCGGCGCTGCCGGCCGGGTAGTTTCCGGCGTGGGCCAGGAGCGCGCCAAACGATGTATTGACAAACTCGCGAGCTTCACGGGCTACCGCCTAGGCTGCCCCCGAAATGTCACCTCAGGCGACCTGCGCACGTATGCAGACTCTGCGGGGGCTTCTGCCGGAATCGCCCATCGTGAGGCAACGGCGGGTTCCGTAAACAGAGGGTACGGTCATGGGCAAGTGGATGAGTCTGTTGATGTTGATGGTCGGATCTGTGCAAGCGGCCGACCTGGCGATCTATGACGAAGACCTGCGCAACGGCTTCCAGGATTTTTCCTACGGCGGCGGCTCGACGTTCGGCAGCACGGATCAGGCGCATTCCGGCAGCGTTTCGATCCGCTTCATCGGCGGCAGCGACATGAACGCATTTAACGCGGTGTCGT
>JAAFHE010000774.1 GCA_013298265.1 Lysobacterales bacterium
TGCGGTGGCGACGGCGATGCTGGAGAACGGGGCGGATATCCGCTTTATCCAGGCGCTGCTGGGCCATGCGAGCATCGGCACGACGCAGGTGTATACGCATGTGTCGATCGAGGCGCTGAAGGCGATCCACCGGGCGACGCATCCGGGGGTGAGGCTGGAGCGGGCTGTGAGAGGCGAGATCGATGCAGAGCGGGATGCTGGGGCGGGCTGAGGCGGTGATGCAGCGAGTTCGGCGTACTTCAAAAAGGTGTGCAGCGGCTAGCGCCCCTGCACGGGTTTACCAGCACGGCCGCCGTAACGCGCTGCAAACTGCTGCAGCGCATTACAGCGGCCGTGCGGCTTCGTAGCGGCGGCGACGCACACGGACGCACCGATGCGGCTTCGTAGCGATGATGTGGCAGTCGGACAGAGATACCGCCACCTGACCGCCGTCACGTTGCGTGCAATCGCTGCGCTCCTCAGTCGCTCGCTCCTTCGTCGCTACGCTCGGCACGCAACGCGCCGGCTGCGACGTGCCGCTGCGCGGCCCGCTCGCTTCGTTCTCCCGTTGGCTCCGCTCTGGCACGCTCGGCGTTGCCTCGCGAATGTCAGCACCGGCTATCGCCCGTGCTGGTGTGTTCCCAGCCCGCGTGCAGCGGCGCTCATGCGGTCAATGTTCACCACCGGCAACGCGTAGCGCCCCTGCACGCGGGCGGCTCCGCTTCATCATCACTTCCCCCATCCCCACTCGCCCAATAGCAGCGTGCTTCGTGTTGCCGGCGTGGTGTGGGCTCGCGGGGCTATCGCGGCCACGTTACATAATGTGCCGTTTTGCGCCAGGCGGCCGTCGCCGCCTGGTCCGTGTCGCGGCATACCAGCAAGGCAATCGGAACGGGCCGGTTCGCTCACCGCAAAACACACATTATGCAAAGTGGCCGCCTGCGCTACGCGCAGCAGAAGTGTGCCTGCGGCACGTTTACTGTGTTCGCGTCATTGCGTTGGTCGCGGTTGCGCGTGGGTTCGTCGGTCGGGCTTCGTCGACGTCATCGCCACGCGCTACAGCGCGCATCGGCGTGTGTACGGCCGTTGCGCGTGGGCTCATCGGCTGGGCTTCGTCGATCGCACCGCCACGCGCCACAGCGCGCATCGTCACCGCCCATACCCATTGCTCGCTGGGGTCGTTCGAGGATGGTGCCGTGCTCGGGCCGTCAAGGACGTTGCAAGTTCGCTACGCGAATCCTTGACGGCCCTGCGCGCGCCACTCTGGAAGGGATACGCCCCCAGCGATCAATCCCGGTCGTCGGGCCAGAGGGAGAACACCATGCAAGAAGCAGCCACGTATCGCATCTGCCGCGCAGAACGCATCCGCTACGCGCTGGCACATCAGGTTCCCGCGATGCGCATGAACGTCGAAATCCGTACCGACTGCGGCACGCTCTACTTCCACTACAAGGATGCCCGGCGCATGGCCGAACTGGCCAAGCAACTGCTGGAACAGCAGCTCAAGCGCATCACGGCGACGAACGCGAAGGCCTCATGCCGCCGCCGCTGATCCCACGGCCCCGCCGTCTCGGCGGCGGGGCCTTCTCACTGCAAGCCCACTGCGCTACGCGCCGCATCGGTGTGCCTGCGGCACGTGCACTCGGGTCGCTTCGTTGGGGTCTTCAACGTTGCGCGTCGGCGTGTCATCCGGGCTTCGTCAGCACTATCGCCACGCGCTGGGATGCAAGCGCGCATCCGTTCTTCTTTAGCTGCTGCTCCGGCTCCTACAGCAGCGCATAACAACGTGTACGGCCGTTGCGCGTGGGCTCATCGGCCGGGCTTCGTCATCGGCGCTGCCACGCGCCACAGCGCGCATCGTCACCGGTCATACCCATTGCTCGCTGGGGTCGTTCGAGGATGGTGCCGTGCTCGGGCCGTCAAGGACTGTGCAAGTTCGCTACGCGAATCCTTGACGGCCCTGCGCGCGGCACGCCGGGGGTATACGCCCCCAGCGATCAATCCCTGATCGCGGCGCGATCCGGAAACCTACTCATGAAAGACCTCGACGCTCATCGCCGCCAGTACGAAGACACCATCCGCTACGCGCTGGCCAAGCAGATCCCCGCCATCCGCTTCACCGTCGAAATACAGACCGAATACGGCCCGCTGTGCTTCTACTACAAAGACGCGATGCGCATCGCCAGCCTCGCCGAACGGCTGCTCAAGCAGCAGCTCAAGCGGTCCCGAGCCGCGAACGCACGCTGATCCACGCCCTGCCGCCTCGGCGGCGGGGTCCGCGTCAGCGAATCGCCGCGTGCGCACAGCGACCGCGGGCGGCTAAGCGGAAAAGCCGGCGCGTCTTCCCAAACCCCGCCGCCGACGCGACACTCGCGCCCATGTCCGCCTGGCTGCGACACGTCACCACCGTCGTCCTGCTCACGCTCGCCAGCGTGTGCGCGGGCGCCTACGCGCCGGCGTGGGAAACGAAAACCGCACATCGGGGGTTTGTCGCGGTCGCACCCGTTGCAGCTAGCGAAATTACTTCGCTAAGCCAAAGCCACATCAAGGAAAAATCGTTCCCGGGACGAAAGGGCACGGTAAGTTCCCCTGTTTACACCTTCGACGATGTGAATCGGTTGAAGACGGTAAAACCCGTCGGCAGCAGCGTGCCGATCGCGACGTACCTGTATGACGGCGTGGGCAATCGC
>JAAFHE010000775.1 GCA_013298265.1 Lysobacterales bacterium
GGCCACGCACCCCGGCCAGCCCGATGAGATAGCTTCCAACCGCGGAATTCGCCGCGTTCTGTATCACCCAGTCGCCAGGCTGCAGCGCGACGAAGTCGCTGAGCATCAGCAATGCCGTCGGCGGATTGATCGACAGCATCGCCAACTGCTGAACATCCAGTCCGTCGGGCAGGACGACCAGTCCCCGGGCGTCGGCGATCACATGCGTCCGCCAGGTGCCGATACCGACCGGCAGGAGCACGGTGCGGCCGCTCAGCGTCGCATCAACTTCGGCGCCGAGTTCCACGACACGGCCAACGCCTTCGTTGCCGCCGACGGCCGGCAACGGCGGCAACAGTCCGTATTGACCAGTGAGGGTCAGTACATCGGATGGGTTGATCGGCGCTGCGAGCACTTCGATCAGCACCTGCCCCGCGGACAGCGGCGGCAGCGTCATGTCGACGATGTTGATGACGTCCTGCGGCACGGGGCCGCGTTCGCTGTATTCGGCCTTTTTCATGAGCGATCTCCGGGAATGACGTCGATGCCACGGCCGCGCACTTGCGTGGTCTGGAGCAGAGATCCTAGCAACCGGTTGACTGCGCGGGTAGCTGAACGCTGGCGGGGCAGGAAAGAGGTGAGAGAAGTGAGAAACGAGTGCAAGCGTACCGCGCGCACCTGCGCTTTTCGCACTTCGCTCACTTTATTGCTCAGCTCACGCTCGCAGCCGGGCCTGATCGCGGATGCGCCGCAGATAGTCGAGTACCCGGCTGGAAAGGCTGACTTCGCGCGGCGCCTCGACGACGTGGCGGCGCAGCCGATGCGGCTCGTGGCGCAGCTCGCGATGACGCTCCAGCGCCGCCTGCAGCGCACGCCTCAGCAGTTCGCGCGACAACGGCTTGGGCAGGAAGCGGAAGACCTGCCCCTGATTGATCAGGTCGATGAGCAGGCGGCCGTCGCGCAGCGACGAACAGGCAATCGCCAGCGTGCGCGGACTGGCTTGCTTGAGCAGCTTGAGCGCGCCGATCACGTCGTCACTGCTATGCCGCAACTCAGCGAGGATGACGCCGTATTCCTGTTGCTCGATGCGTGCGAGCGCTGCTTCGACACTGGTTGCCGGTACGACGAGACTGCCAGGCGGCAGCAGTTCGCGCACAACAGTCACGCTGAGCGGATCCTCGTCGAGTACGAGCACCGGCGCGAAGGTGATCTCGCGCACCGGCTCGCGCGCCGGCGTGACGGGTGTGGCCGGCGGCGTCAGGCGCGCGAACTCATCCTGCGCGATCCGCGCCGCATCGGCGATCGTGTCCTGCAGCTTGAGCGCGTCCCAGGGCTTCTCGAGGAAACGGAAGATTTCGCCTTCGTTGACGGCCGCTTCGACTGCGGCAAGATCGGCATAGCCCGTCAGCAGCAAACGCATACTGCGCGGCGAGTGATCGCGGATCTGGCGCAGCAGATCGACGCCGTTGATGGTTGGCATGCGCTGATCGCTGACGACGACATGCACCGGCCGCGAGCGCACCCAGTCGAGCACCTGCACGGGATTCGTCGTGGCCAGCACCTCATAGCGGCTGCGCAGCAGCAGCGACAACGAACGCAGGATGCGCTCCTCGTCGTCGACCAGCACCACACATGGCTTGTCGGCGTTCACGCCGGCACCTTCGCGGCGGCCTTCGACAGCGGCAAGGCCACAACAAAGCGCGTACCCGAGTCTGGCGTCGACGTCGCGGCGATGCGGCCGCCGTGCGCCTGCACGATCTGCTGGCAGATCGACAGGCCCAGGCCGGTGCCCTGCCCGACCGGCTTGGTCGTGAAGAATGGCTCGAAGATGCGCGGGAGCACATCCGGTGCAATGCCGCGGCCGTTGTCCTGCACCGCGACCAGTGCGTAGCCACCGAGCATCTGCGTACGAATCATGATCATTCCCTGTTCGTGATCGATGGACTGCGCGGCATTGCTGATCAGGTTCAGCAATACTTGATTGATCTGCGCCGGCGCGCAGCGCAGCGGCGCGAGTTCGCCATAGCGGCACTGCACCTGCACGTTTCGCCGCTTGAGGATGTGGCCGGCGATGCGCAACGCGGCGTCGATGAGTCCGTGCAGGTCGACACCCTCGCTATGCGCCGCGTCGACGCGGGAAAAGTCCTTCAGGTTGCCGACCAGGTCGGCGATCTGGGCGACGCCGTGCAAGGTGTCGTCGAGCAACGTCGACAAGTCGCCGAACAGCGACGGATCGAACGCCGCGCGCGCCGCGCTCAGGCGTTCGGCGCGCTGCTGCCAGTCCTGCGCGTCCCCGTCCAGCGTCGCATCGAGCAGGCCGGCGCCGGCGGCGGCGAGTTCGCTCGCGCCGGGCAGCAGGTCGCGCGTCATCGCGAGATTGTTCTGCACGTAGCCCAGCGGCGTGTTGATCTCGTGCGCCAGCCCGGCGACCAGTTGGCCGAGCGTCGCGAGTTTTTCCGACTGAACCAGACGGTGCTGCGAGGCCTTGAGGCGGCGGTACGCGGCTTCCAGCTCCTGCGCGTGCTGGCCGACGCGCAACTCGAGCGCACGCAACACGTCGAGCACCACGCCCATGCCGGCATAGTGACCGTTCGTGTCGACCACCACGAAGTCCTCGGTAATCGGCTGACGCAGGCTGCGACCGATCAGCTGGCCCGCCACCTCGATACTGCTGTTGATGGACAGGC
>JAAFHE010000776.1 GCA_013298265.1 Lysobacterales bacterium
GCGCTGTTGCGCCGGTGTCAAATGCTCTTCTGCTGACATTGTTGTGTGGCTCCTCTCTAACGGTGAGAGAGCAGCATCGGTGCACAGCTCGCGATTGGGTAGGTGGGGTTTGTGGAGCGCTTACGTATTTCTGAAACGCATCGCACGCTGCGCTGGCCGTGTACCCTGCGCGGCCATTGTGGCGGCGACGTGCTGGAGAGAGGTAGGGCGCCATGGACGGCGCGAGTTCCACTCATTGCATGTAGTGCTTTTCCCCGAGATCCGCGTGTCCGGCTGCAACCGGGCGCGCGGATTTTTTTGGCCCTCTCTCCCAAGCTCGCTTGGGGGGAGGGAGCTGAAACCGCACTGTCGTCGGCGCAGATTCGAACGATGGACACTGAGTCCGGTTTCGCCGCACCTGTCGCTACGCGCGTCGCCACGCCGCCCAGGCCAGGGCGAGCCAGCCGGCGATCAGCGCCATGCCGCCCAGCGGCGTGATCGCGCCTAGCCAGCGCGGCGCGCCGAGTGCGACGGCAAACAAGGTGGAAGAAAAGACAAGGCTGCCCGCCAGGAACAGCGCGGCGGCGAGGAGGGCTTCACGCGACTGCGCCGTCTCGCCATAGCGCGCGGCGAACAGCGCCGCGAGCACATGCCAGAACAGATAGCTGACCGCCGTCTGCCAGGTCGCGAGCTGCGCCGCGCCCAGCGTGTCGCGCAGGGCATGTGCGCCGAACGCGCCGAACGTGACGGCGAGCGCGCCAGTGATCGCGGCGAGCAGCAGCAAGCGACGCGCAGCGGTCATTGGCAGAGTTATCAGAGGTCGGCGGCGAACAGCGAAGTGATGTCGCCGGGTCTTGCTTCGAAATCCCTGTCGTAGCGCAGGCCGATCTTTTCCAGCAGCCTTATCGAGCGCGCGTTGGTCGGCGTGACGATAGCGACGACGCGTTTCATTCCCAGGGTGTCGCGCGCATGAGCCAGCGTCGCGCGCGTCGCTTCCTCGGCGTAGCCGCAGCCCCAGTGGGCTGGCAGAAACGCGTAGCCGATGTCGACGTCGGCCAGCGTGTCGCGCTTGATCAGGCCGCACAGCCCGATCGCCTCGCCGCTGCTCTTGAGATCCACGCGATAGAGGCCGTGGCCGTGGCTCGCGTACATCGCGACCGGCCCGTTGGCGATATACGCGCGGGCGTCGTCGAGTGTGCGCACGCCCTTGTCGCCGATGAATTCGAGCCAGGACGGCTCGTTGACGAGCTGCAGGATGAACGCGGCATCTCCAGTGTCGAGTCGGTGTAGCTGCAGGCGTTGCGTCTCGGTGACAAGGGTCATTGGTGTCGAACCTTCAATAGCGCAGCGACAGGCAGCTCAGGCCGCCGTCCATCTTGCGGAATTCGCTCATGTCGAGCTCGACCAGCGCATGGCCGAGTTCGCGCAGGCGCGCAGCCGTGCGGCGGTAGCCGCTCGCGACGAACACAACGTCGTTCACGCGGACCGCGTTGGCTGCATAGGCTTCGTCGGATTCGACGAGCACCGGTTCGTAGTCGGCGAAGGCTGGATCGCCGGCCAGCGCGTCGATCAGCAGCAAACGGCGCTCGCCGAGCCAGCTCAACCCGCTCTTGAGGTGCAGGATGCCGTCGATACCGCGGATATCGACGATGCTGCTGGTATAGCCTGCGGCCTGCAGCAGTGTGCCGAGCTGCGCGGCGCCTTCGGCGTTGGTACGCGCCGACAGGCCGATGAAGACGTGCTCGCCGGCTTCGCAGATATCGCCGCCGTCGACCGTGCCCGGAGTGGTGATGGTTTCCAGCGGCACACCCTGCGTGCTCAGGCACTCGCGCACGGCATCGGTCTCGCCGAGGCGGCTGTTGGCGCCGGGACGCGTAATGACGCGGCAGCGCGGCAGCAGCACCGCGGTGTCTTCGACGAAGGTCGCATCGGGGTGGCGCGCATCGGCGGGAAGCCGCGTCAGTTGCAGTCCGCAGCGTTCCAGCGCGGCGCAATACTGAGCATGTTGCGCGAGCGCCAGACTGAAGTCGGGCGGACCCAGGTCTTCGCGCGTCAGTCCTTCGGAAAAATTGGCGCTCGGCGGGCGCACGATGGCGGATCGGAACGCGTGGGTACCGGGCAGGCTGGATCGAAGCGCGCTTGATGGAAACACGGCGGAGCTCGCGATGGCGGGCTCCGCACGGTAGCGGCTTCAGCGACGCAAGGGAAGATCGGCGGGTGCCTGCCGCGGCAGGGCTTCGGCGACGGACCGGGCCGCGTATCCGCCGCCGGGCGGGATCGGCCTCATTCCCCGATCCCGCCGCCGCCATCACGCGACGTTATCGCGCGCCTGGGCTACAGTCCTGCGCTGCAGTGGGAGTTCTGCCGCATGAGGAACAGCGTATGACCTGCACGCCCCCGGCCGTTTCGCTCGCCTTCGCCGCCGCTGCATTTGCCGCGCCGGCATTCGCGCAGTTGCCGGCCTACGCGCCGCCGCAGCTGCAGGCACGCACCAATCTTCTCGTCAACGACAACGGCTACAACCTGCCGCCGGGTTCGTCGTTCAACAGCATCAGCGCCGATATCGACGACAGCGGCCGCGTCGCGTTCCCGGTGCAGGTCGTGCCCAACGGCAGCTCAAGCAGCGGCGGGATATGGTTCGGACGCGGCGACGGCACCGGCAGTGTGACCTTCCTCGCGCCGCAG
>JAAFHE010000778.1 GCA_013298265.1 Lysobacterales bacterium
ACCGCACCGGGCGATGAGACCGGCTGGCTCGGCTACGTTGCGATCAGCGAGGACAGCCTGCGCGACCAGTGCGACGCGAATGCCTTCAGCAACGGCACCTGCTTCAACCGCGGCTATCCGGCCTGCGGCCTGTCCAATGCGCCGGTGCGCTACGAAACCTGCAAGCAGGGCTGGGCCTACCAGGATCCCAAGCCGTGCAATATCGGCAGCTTCTCCAGCACGGGCGCCGACGGCTGGAAGTCGCGCTTCACGACCAACTGCGACCTGTCCGGCGGCCATTCGGGCTCGGCCATCTACACGAACCGCTGGTCCGGCGCCAACAACGTCGTCGTCGGTGTCGTCAGCACGCAAAGCTGCACCACCTGCACGGCACAGGACGACTATCCCAACGGCATCCGCCGTCTGACTCCCGACGTGCTCGACGCGATCAGCTACTTCAAGTCCGCCATGCCGTAAGCGCTCATCGCACCATCACTGCTGAACCGGAAGCCGGGCGCCTGTCGCCCGGCTTCTGTTTTTGGGGGGACGCGACATTGTCGCCGACGATGACGGGCCGCAGAATGCTGCGGTCGCCCGCTCACACTTCGCCGCACGCATGGATCCACGCCGCCTCATCGCACTGACCGCATCGATCGTGCTCGCCGCTGCCGCGAGCGCTGCCTCGCCGCCGCGCGCACAGGTGCTCGTCGACGACACGCACCATCGGCGGACCCCGCTCGCGATCTATACGCCCTCCACACACGCGCACTGCACGCCGCAGGTACCCTGCCCCGTCGCGCTGCTGAGTCCTGGCTACGGTGTCGAACACACGGCGTATGGCTTCATCGCCGGACCACTCGCCGACGCCGGCTTTCTTGTCATCGCACTGCAACCGGTGCTGCCGGATGACCCCAGGCCCGGCAACAGCGGCAATCTGTTCGCCGATCGCCTGCCGATGTGGCAGCGCGGCGCAGACACGCTGCGGCTGGCGCGCGAAAGGCTCGCGCGGCAGTTCCCCGGCTACGACTGGGCACATCTCGTACTGATCGGTCATTCCAACGGCGGCGACCTGTCGGCGCTTGCCCTGCAGCAGACGCCAGGGCTCGCCACGACGCTGATCACGCTCGACAACCGGCGCCATCCGCTGCCGCGGTCTCCGGCGCTAAAGCTGCTGTCGTTGCGCGGCAGCGATTTTGCCGCGGATCCCGGCGTACTTCCGACGCCGGAACAGCTGGCACCCGGCCAGTGCATCGTGCCGATCGCCGACGCGCGGCACGACGATATGCTCGACGCCGGACCCGACTGGCTCAGGGCACGGATCGTTACGCTCGTGCGCCGGTTTCTCGCCGACGGCCGATGTCCGGAATAGGCTGGCAGCGTTTTTTCCAAAACCCTGCATGCGGAGACGACCCATGCCCCGAACCTCGCTGCTGTTGCTCCTGCTGCTCGCGCTGACCGGCTGCGGCACGCCGCTACCGCCCGAGCGCGCGGACTACGCCGGCCTCTGGCGCACGGCCGATACGCGCCTGCTGATCACGCCGCAGGGACGCGTCGAATACGTACACAGACGCGCCAACGGACTCCAGAAGTCGATCAAGGCGCCGCTCAAGCGCTTCGACGGCGACGGCTTCGTCGTCGGCCTCGGCCCGATTTCGACGACCTTCGTCGTCTCGCGCAGGCCGCAGCGTGGGACTGACGGCCGCTGGACGATGACAGTCGACGGCGTCGAGTACGTACGTGAAGACTGACTGGAACGTGCACCGCGGTTCATGCCGCGCAATGGCGCGCACTGTGCGGTATGCCGGGACACCGCGAAGGCGCAGGAGCCGACGAACGTCGCATGATGCGCGCGGCTGCCATACACCGCTTGCGTAGGACGCGGCGCACATTGCTGCAGCACCCCGGAACGTCTCGCCGGGCGACCTGTGCCCAGCGACCCGGTGCACCACTGTCCACACCTCCACGACGAAAAAAGGGAAACCCATGACCCAGCGCCAGATCACCCTCGTCAACAATTCCACCTCGCCGACGTCGCTCGCGCTGCTGCAGAACGCGAACGAACACGGCAACGTCGTGGCCTGGCTGGCCAAGTACGCGTATCCGGGTACGCAGGTGCGCTTCACCTGGGACGACGCCGACCTGTGCTTCGTCTGGGCCGGCACCAGCCAGCTCTCACCGGGCGTCGTCCTGGACGTATCACAGGTCGTGCCCGCCGGCGCCAACGCGAACAACGCGATCGACTTTTCCTATGACGCAGCCAATCGCACCTTCTACCTGCACAACCTGAGGGACGGCAACCGCCCGAACACGATGACCGTGACGGCCGACAACACGCTGCCGGTCAACGCCGTGGCCGTCGGCATCGGCATGGCCAGCAAGCCGACCGTCGTGATGCAGGCGCAGCCCAACAT
Source organism: Lysobacterales bacterium (assembly GCA_013298265.1). Lineage (GTDB taxonomy): Bacteria > Pseudomonadota > Gammaproteobacteria > Xanthomonadales > Rhodanobacteraceae > Tahibacter. The sequence continues at coordinate 2,391 of JAAFHE010000778.1, forward strand.
GAACTACCAGTTCACGCCGCAACCGACGTATTTCCTCGCCTTCGGCAACATCACGCAAAGTGCCGTGGTCGACGCCGATACCCTGCATCCCCAGCAAATCGAGTTCCCGCCGAACGTCTTTGCGCTGACCGCGACACTCGGCGCCGACAACAACTGGACCGTCGTGCCGGACATTCTCGCCATGGCGCAGACCGACGACGAGTGATGCCGCTGCGCGCGGCATCGATCCGATGCCGCGCGCTTCACCGCATCCGCAACGCCTGCCG
>JAAFHE010000777.1 GCA_013298265.1 Lysobacterales bacterium
CTGGGCCGGCTCGGTCTGAGCAAGGCCGGGCTCGCCGGGCGCGACCAGATGGTGCTGGATGCCTGCATGCGGCATGATCTGCCGCTTGCGATCAGCATGGCGGGTGGCTATGCGGTGGACGTTGCCGACATCGTGGACATCCACTACGCCACCGTCCTCGCCGCGGCGGCTTGCGCGCGCCGTATGGCAGCGGCTTAAACCCCGCGTCCGGTTCCGGCATCCAAGCCGGCACCATGAATACAGCCTGCCTACCCATGAGTCATGCGATGCCTGAGCCGGCGACCGCCCCTGCCGACGACGGCGTGCTGGTGCGGCGATCGATGGACGGAGACATCCGCGCGTTCGAATTGCTGTATCGCAAGCATGTAGGCCGTGTGCATGGCGCCATCCTGCGCATCGTCGGCATGAACCACGCACGCGCCGACGAGCTGACCCAGGACGCGTTTGTGCGCGCCTGGCAGAAGCTCGCCGGATTCCGTTTCGAAAGCGCATTCTCGACCTGGCTGTATCGGCTCGGGGTTAACGTGGCACTGATGGACCTGCGCGGCAACGGCAAGGAACAGAACGTGGAAGACGACGTGCTCGAACTGGCGGCCGGCGGCGATGTGCCGTTCTGCGCCGGCGAGCGCGCCGACCTGGAGCAGGCAGTGGCCAAACTGCCGCCGCGCGCCCGCGCCGTGCTGGTATTGCACGATGTGGAGGGGTGGAAACATGAAGAAATTTCGCGCGAGCTCGGCATGGCCGTCGGCTCGAGCAAGGCGCAACTGCACCGCGCCCGCGGGCTGTTGCGCAAACTCCTCGGAGCAGCGGCATGAGCGAACATGACTTCCAGTGGCGACGCCAGCTACGCGACCTTTCCGGTCCGGTGCAGCCGCAGCGCGACCTGTGGCTCGACATTGCCGGCCGTATCGCCGCCGAGGCGCAGCAGCCACCGATCACGGCGCCACGTTCCCGGCGCCGGATCGTCAGCCTTGCCGCGGCGGCCAGCGTCGCACTCGCCGTGCTCGTCGCCGGTCTCATGCAGCAGCCGTCGACGCCGGAGGCGCCGCACATGGCGCAGTCGTCGCGCAAAGTCGACCCGGCTGCAGCGATTGCCAATGTCGACAACCAGTTCAAGCAGGTGCGCACGCAGGATCCGCGCCTGGCCGCGGCAACCGTCGAACTCGACGCTGCCGCGGATGAGATCCGCCAGATGCTGCAACAACAACCCGATGCGGTATTTCTCGTCGGACTGCTCAACCGCACCAACGAACGACGGCTGAAACTTGCGCGCATGGGGCAAGCGTCGAGCTGATCCGTCACCGGAGAAGACATGAAAACCAAACTGCTGGTCCTGAGCGTGCTGCTTGCCCCCGGCCTTGTGCTGGCCGGCACGCCCATCAACGAAACCCGCCAGGTCGACGCGCGCGTGCGCATCGACGTCAGCAACGTCAAGGGCGCGGTCAACGTGAGCGCCTGGGACAAGAACGAGGTCGGCATCACCGGCACCCTCGGCGAAGGCGCCAAGCGCCTGGCCATCGAAGGCGGCGGAGCTCAGCTGACGGTCCGCGTCGAAGGCCCCGACAAGTCCGGCGGCTGGCTCGGCTGGGGTTCGGACTCCTCGATGCAGGAGTCCGTCCTGAACCTCAAGGTGCCGCGCGCCGCGTCGCTCGAGGTCGGAGTGGTCAGCGCCGAAGTCGCAGTCGCCGACCTGTCCGGCGGCGAAATGCAGGTCGATTCGGTGTCCGGGCGCATCCGGCTGTCGGCGGTGCAGAGTCCGCGCCTGCGGCTGGAAAGCGTCAGCGGCGACGTGGAGTTCGACGGCAACGCCGACGACGCGTCGATCGAAACCGTCAGCGGCGACGTGATCGCCCGCGGCGTCGGTAGACGCATGCGGATGGAAACGGTCTCCGGCAACCTGCGTGCCGCAGCCGGCGCGTCGCTGAAGCAGACCGAGGCAAGCAGCGTATCGGGCGATATCGAGATCACCGGCGGCCTGGAAAAAGGCGGCCGCATCGAGATCGAGACCATGAGCGGCGACGTGCGTCTGAACCTGCCCGCCAGCATCTCGGCCAAGATCGAAGCGGAGAGTTTCAGCGGCACGCTGCGCTCGGACTTCGGCACCGTGCAGAAACCCGAACACGGCCCGGGTTCCAGCCTGAACGCGAAAGCCGGCGACGGCGACGGCGATATCTCGGTCGACAGTTTCAGCGGTGATGTGACGATACGGCGGGAGTAGCGGTGGTGCATTGCACGCTGAAAGTTCGGTTGCACTGAAAGCACCTGACTCCCTCGTGCCCGACATGGTCGGGCACGAGGGCTCTTCGCTACGCTGCAGTGTCGCACTGCTAAAACAAGAGATAAGTAGACAAAATATACTTGTCGCCAGAGCGCGGCGGCGGCGCCTCGTGCTGGTACATCCAGTACGGTGGAAACATCAGCAGGCGTCCGGCGCGCGGCTGCACGCTGACGCCCAGATCCGGGAAGCAGGTCTCGCCGCCGTCGGCGACGTCGTTCAGATACCACAGGAATACCAGATAGCGGTTCGCTACCGCGTCGATCGAATCAAAGTGCAGCTGGAAGCGCTCTGTGCCACCGGGACGGTAGCGCTTGATGACGAGCTCGCTGATGCGGCGCGCGGTTGGGATGGCGATGCGCAGCCCGATGTCGCGGTTGT
>JAAFHE010000779.1 GCA_013298265.1 Lysobacterales bacterium
TTCAGCCGTGTGCTCTTCCGATCTACGCAGCCTGGCCTTCGACCTGGAATGGCGCGTGCTGACCACGGTGCGACGCCTCGCGCCGGCCGAAGGCGGCTTCTCCGTGCGCGTGCCGCTGCTCGAGGGCGAGCAGGTCATGAGCTCCGACACGAAGATCGAGGGCGGCCAGGTGCTCGTGTCCTTTGGTGCCGACGAGAACGAGGTCAGCTGGGACAGCACGTTGGCGAGGCGCGAGGCGGTGGAGCTGCTCGCCCCGGCGCTGGACCAGCGCGCCGAAGTCTGGAGCGTCGTGCTGAGTCCGACCTGGCATGCGGATTTCAGCGGCGTGCCCGAAGCGCGCCAGCGCCCGCAGGAGCAGCAGTGGGTGCACGAATTCCATCCGTTGCCCGAGGAAAAGCTGCGCATCGTGCTGTCGCGGCCCGAGGCGGTGGCGGGCAAGAGCATCGCGATCGACGACGTGCAGGTGACCACGGCGGCGAGCAAGCGCGCGCTCGACACCACGCTCGACATCTCGCTGCGCAGCACCCAGGGCGGCGAGCACACCATCACCTTGCCGGCGGGCGCCGAAGTGCTGTCGGTCGAGCAGAACGGTGTGTCGATCAATCTGCGCCCGCGCGACAACAGGCTCAGCCTGCCGGTCACGCCGGGCAGCAAGCGTTACAAGGTGACTGTACGACAGGCGCAGGAACTCGGTTTCAGCGCGAAGACGCCGGCCTTCGATCTCGGCCTGCCTTCGGCCAATCTGCAGCTGAATCTCAACCTGCCGGCAAACCGCTGGGTGCTGTTCACCCATGGTCCTGCGGTCGGCCCGGCGGTGCTCTACTGGGGCGAGCTGATCGTAATGATCCTGCTCGCCTGGGCGCTGAGCCGCCTGCGCCGCACGCCGCTGAAGCTGTGGCACTGGCTGCTGCTCGGATTCGGCTTCTCCACCGCGTCGTGGTTCGCGTTGCTCGTCGTCGTTGCCTGGCTGTTTGCGCTCGATTGGCGCGAGCGCTGGAACACGACATCGACCGTGTGGTTCAACCTCGTGCAGATCGCCCTCGCGCTGCTCAGCGTGCCGGTAATGTTCTGCCTGATCGGCGCGGTCTACGCGGGCCTGCTCGGCGATCCGGACATGAGCGTGACAGGTAACTGGTCGAGCGCGCGCAACCTGCGCTGGTTCGCCGACCAGAGCCCCGTGCTGCTGCCGCAGGCCGGCGCGCTGACCTTGCCGATCTGGCTGCACAAGGTGGCCATGCTGGCCTGGGCGTTGTGGCTCGCATCGGCCCTGCTCGGTTGGCTGCGCTGGGCGTTCGCGGCCTGGACGCGCGGCGGCTACTGGCGTCGTGATGCGCGCGAGCGGGTCAAGCTGCCGGAGCCGCCGCCGCCGTCGTCGCAGGCGTCCGCGTGACCGACAGGTATACGTTTGTCGGAACGGGCCTCGCGTCGCTGTGGTGAACCGCCTGCGCGATGGCCTGGCCGCCGCCGCGCAGGCGCTGGCCGGCAGCGAGGCCAGGCTTGAGGCGGAGGTGCTGCTGCTGCACGTGCTCGGCCGGCCGCGCGCCTGGCTCTACGCCCATGCGGACGACGAATTGCCTTCGCCCCAGCGTGAGGCGTTCGAGCGGCTCGTCCAGCGCCGCTGTGCCGGCGAGCCCGTGGCCTATCTGACCGGCACGCGCGAGTTCTGGTCGCTGGCCTTGCGCGTGACCGGCGCGACCCTGATCCCGCGCGCGGATACCGAGCGCCTGGTCGAACTCGCGCTGGAGCGACTGCCGCGGGGCACGCCGCTACGCGTGGCCGATCTCGGCACCGGTAGCGGCGCCATCGCGCTTGCGATCGCGTCGGAACGGCCGCAGGCCCGGGTGGTAGCGACGGACGCCAGCGCCGCGGCGCTGGACGTTGCGCGGCAGAATGCAGAAATAAACAAAATATCTAATGTGGAATTTGCCGAAGGCGGCTGGTTCGCGGCCGTGGCGCAGCAGCGCTTCGATCTGGTCGTGTCCAATCCGCCGTATATCCCCGCTGACGATGTGCATCTGCAGCGGGGCGACCTGCGCTTCGAGCCGCATTCGGCGCTGGCCGCCGGCGTCGATGGCCTCGACGATATTCGCGTCATCGTCGCCGCGGCTGGTCTGCATCTCCAAGACGGCGCCTGGCTGCTGCTCGAGCACGGCTTCGATCAGGGCGGTGCGGTACGCACGCTGCTCGAGGCTGCCGGTTTTGCGAACGTCGCCACCTGGCAGGATCTGGGCGGACTCGATCGGGTCAGTGGCGGGCGCTGGTATGCCTGAAGTGTGACGGTATTGGCATTTCCTCTGTCGACTGCGTCAACTGCCGACTGGATCACGCCTCACGGACACGGCTCTTGGGAATCCGCACCATACGCACCAGGCCACATGGCTGGTGTGGCCCCCGCCGCGGAGCGATTTCCGGCTCCAGTGCACAGCGACTGTCGTGAGGCAGCCGCGGCGGGACCCTCGGCAGGGCGACCTCGGTCGCCGCCAACGGAAACGTGCTCAACCGCCCCCGCCCTGCGCGGGGGTTTTTTTCGGTGCGCCCGGCAGGGCGCACCTGCTTGGAGGTGAAAGTCCTCTACTCGCCCGGCAAGGGGAAGAGTTAGCGGAAGGCAAGGGCGTTTCGGGTGACTGAACGTCTGGAGGAAGCCGGAAGCAAAAC
>JAAFHE010000078.1 GCA_013298265.1 Lysobacterales bacterium
GCCTGCTACATGATCCAGGGCGAAGGCTCGTCCAATTTCCCCCTGCCCAAGGCCATGCTGTGGAACGAGCCGGCGCTGATGCATCAGCTGCTTGACACGGTCGCGCGCTCGGTCGCCGTCTATCTTGCTGCGCAGGCCGCTGCCGGCGCGCAGGCACTGATGGTGTTCGATACCTGGGGCGGCATGCTTGCGCCGGCGCAATACCAGGAGTTCTCGCTGCGCTACCTCACCCAGATCACCGCCGCGCTGAAGACCGACCCGGCCACACGCGACATTCCGCTGATCCTGTTCTCAAAGGGCGCGAACGGACACCTTCCGGCACTGGCCGCGACGGGCTGCGACGGCCTCGGCGTGGACTGGACCATCGACCTGTCCAGCGCGCGCGCGCTGGTCGGCGACCGCATCGCGCTGCAGGGCAATCTGGATCCGGCGGCGCTACACGCCTCGCCCGAGGCGATACGGCGCGAAGTCGGCCGCGTGCTGGCGAGCCACGGGCCGGGAGCGGGCCATATCTTCAACCTCGGCCACGGCATCACGCCCGATGTGAAACCGGACCATGTCGGTGCGCTCGTCGCCGCGGTGCACGAGTTGTCGCAGCGCTGAGGTTCTGCGCACACGCAACGGTCCGCGTTGAACGGATCGTCGCGTTTTCAGCGCCGTCGCCACGGCGGGCTACGGCGCCACCGGCTCCCACAGCACGTTGATGATGCGCCACTCCCGGTCGTCGCCGCGCACCAGGTGCAGGTAGTCGACCCAGCCGTCCATGCGCAGCTTCACCGTGGCAACGTTGCCGAAGCCGTCGAGGATTTCCACCTCCGCACGCCGGGGCGCCTTGGCGTAGCGCTGCGCGTTTTCCGGCACGTTGCCGGCGAGCAGCGCAGCCTTGTCCAGTTCGCTCAGGCGCCGCTCGCGGCTGCCCTTGTCGCGCAGGTAGGCGCGCTTGGCAAACCTGTCGTGCAGCGCGCGCGCCATGCGCTCGCGATCGCCGCTGTACCAGCCCTCGGCATAGTCGGTCGCGGCAACCTGGATCGCGGCCTGATCGGATTCGCCAAGCTCGATCTCGCCGGCGGACAGCGCCGGCACAGCGCACAGCAGAAGGACGGCAGCGACGCATCGTCTGATGATCATGGGTTTCCTGGCCGGGACGTGGTGACAACCGCGCGAGCGTAGCAACGACGCGCGCGTTGCAAGAACGGCGATGCGCGACATCACCGCGACGCTGCGCCCGGACGTTGCCGCGGCGCGCCGTAGCGAAGCGGTGACGCTCACGTTGCCGGCGCGCCGGCGCTCGCGTCGCCAAACTCCTTGGCAAGCGTCGCGCGCGTGACCGGCTTGCGCAGGAATGCGTCCATACCCGCGTCTCGCGCCTCGCGTTCGGCCTCGCCGTCGCTGCGCGCGGTCAACGCGATCAGGCGCAGCGACGGCAGCGTGCCGTCCACTTCCTGCGCGCGCAACAGGCGCGCGAGCTGCGGGCCGCTGACGTCGGGCAGATCCAGATCGAGCAGCACGCGCTGCGGCCGCCGCGTGGCGATTTCGGCCAGCGCAGCCAGCGCCTGCGAGGCATGCCGTACGGTGTGGCCGAGGGACTGCAGCAGTTCGCCGACCACGCGCGCGATGTTGGCCTCGTCCTCGACGAGCAGGATGTCGAGCGGTGTCGCGGCAAGCGCCACCACCGGATCGACCACGACGGGCTGCGCCGCCGGCAGATGCAGTCGCAGCGTGAACACACTACCGCGGCCCGGCGCGCTTTCCACGCTGATCTCGCCGCCCATGAGCTGGGCCAGTTCCTGCGAGATCGCCAGGCCCAGACCGCTGCCGCCGGCGCGGCGACCGGTCTCGTCCTGGCTGTAGCTCTGGAACAGGCGCGCTTGCATGGCCGCGTCGATACCGGGACCGGTGTCGCGGACGCGGAAGCACTGGTCGCCTGCGTCAGCCGCGGCAAGCTCCAGCGTCACGCCGCCGACGCTTGTGAACTTTACGGCATTGTTGACAAGGTTCAGAAGAATCTGACGCAGGCGCTGCGCGTCGCCGCACACGGTTGCCGGCGGCCGCACCGGCAGGCGCACGAGAAATCCTATGCCCTTCTGCGCGGCCAGCGCGTGGCCGACGTCGGCCACGTCGCGCAGCACGGACTGCGGGTCGAAGACGTCCTGCTCCAGCTGCAGGCGGCCGGCTTCCACGCGGGCGAGATCGAGCGCGTCGTTGACGAGGTGCAGCATGTGTTCGCCGGACGTGCGGATTCCGCTCACGTAGCTGAGCTGGCGCGGCTCCAGCGGTGTGCGTTCGAGCAGTTCCGCCATGCCGAGCAAGCCCGTCATGGGCGTGCGGATCTCATGGCCCATATGGGTGAGGAACTGCGACTTGGCCAGGCTGGCCTGCTCCGCGAGTTCACGCCGCTGCGAGGCCAGCGCCAGCGCATGCGCACGCGCAATGCGACCGCGCCAGATGCGCGCCGCGAATGCGACCAACGCGGCCAGCAGCAGCAGGTAGGATGCGTAGGCCCAGGGCCGCGCCCACGGCGGTGCCTGCACGCTGACGCGCAGCGGCGTCATCAGCTCGACGATATCGTCCAAGCCGGTGTGTGCACGCACATGCAGCTGATAGTCGCCGGGGCGCAGCTGGGCGAGTTCGCGCTGGCCGATGTCACTGCCGGGACTCCAGCCGGTATCCAGCCCCTGCAGCAGGAAGTCGTAGCGGTTGCCCGCGACGAACGACAGGGCACGCGCGTCGACGCGCAGGTCACGGTCGTTCCAGGCCAGCAACGCGGGCTGCGCCGGATCGAACACGTGCTCCTGTGCGCCGCGGCGCACGCGCACGCCGGTCAGCAGCAGTGGCGCCGGCGGCAGGCGCAGGTCGGTGGCCTGGGTATCGAAGGCGACGAGGCCGCCGGTCGTCGCCGCGAGCGCGATGCCATCGCCGCGCAAGGCCAGGCTGCGGTCGATGAACTCCGAATCGATGAGGCTTACCGCTGTGCCGTAGCGGCGAATCGAGGCGGTGCGCGTATCAACGCGATACAGACCACGCGGCGTGCTGACCCAGAGGCGCTGCGCCGCATCCAACTCCATCGCACTGGCATCGAGCGCGGGCCAGCCAGCGGCGGTGTCGACCTGCCGGACCCGCTCGAAACGCGGGCCGTTCGCGACATAGTGCTCGAGCGCGCCGAAACGGTGCAGCCAGACGCTGCCGTCGGGTGCGAAGGCGAATGCATGGATACGGGTATCCGGCAATCCTTCGATCGCATCGAAGCGCTGGCCGTCGGGTGCGAGCCGGTCGATGCCGTGCACATGCGCTGCCCACAGCGCGCCGTCCGGCGCGATGCGCATCTGCTCCACATCCGCGTCACGCAGGCCGCCGGTCTGCGGCAGGAACCGTGTGACCTGCAATGTGTCCGCGTCGATGCGCGCGATGCCCGCCCCACGCGCGCTGACCCAGATGTAGCGCTCCTGCGCCAGCATCAGGTCGACGGGCCCGGCCGGCAGCGTGTCGTCGCGCACGGCATCGGCGGCGATCTCCTGCGCGGTGCCAGCGGCCAGGTCGGCCACCCGCACGCCGCGATGCTGTCCCAACCAGAGCCGGCCGCGCTCGTCTTCGAGCACGGAGCGCCGGCGCAACTCGGTTCCGCCGATGCGCTCGCCCCAGCGCTCCACCGCGCCGCGGCGCAGGTCGATGCGGTCGACGCCGCCGGCCATGTTCACCGACCACGCCGTGCCGTCACGACCATGGCTGATGCCCTGGATGCGTCCGGGCGACAGACTGTGGGTGTCGCCGGGCTGCTCGCGCCATTGTGAGAACAGACGCCAGGTCGGCGGCAGATACGCCACGCCACCGTCGATCGCCGCAAACCAGACGCCGCCCTCGCGATCGGTCAGCAGATCGAAGATAGCTTCGCCCGGCAGGCCGCCAGGCACCCGCGGCTGGGCGCGGTAGACCGTTTCGAAATGATCGGCGTCGTGACGCACGGCACCCTGACGCGTGGCGAGCCACAGCTCGCCCTGCGCGTCGCGCACACTCGCATACAGCATGCGCGGGGCGGCATTCGGATCCAGCCGTTCGACGCGCCCGGCCGCGTCGATGCGGTACAGGCCGGCCGACGTCGTCGCGAGCACGCCGTCGCCATCGTTGCACAGCGCCAGCACCTGCGGCGGTTCGTCGCCCGTGCGCAGGCTCACGGCGTCGACTTTCCCGTCCGGCGCGCGGCGCGCGAGTCCCTTGTGGGTGCCGATCCAGAGGCTGCCGTCGGCCGCGCCGTGGAGGCTTAGCACGATGTCCGAGGGCAGGCCCGACCCGTCGGCGACGCGGTGATGGTCAAATCCCGTTCCGTCGGCGCGCAGACGGTCCAGGCCGCCGGAATAGGTGCCGACCCAGATCGCCCCGGCGGCATCCTGGCTCACCGCCCAGACATCATCCGCCGCCAGGCTGTTCGCATCGTCCGGATCGTGGCGATAGCGGCGGAAGCGCTGGCGGCTTTCGTCGAGCAGGTTCAGTCCGCTGCCTTCGCCACCGGCCCAGACGCGATTGGCACGATCAACGTATAGCGCCGATACCTCGTTGCCGGCGATCGACGTGTCATCGCCGGGAATCGCGCGCCAGACACGGAAATCCACGCCGTCGTAGCGCGCCAGTCCGTCGTGGGTGCCGATCCAGACGAAGCCGTCGCGATCCTCGGCCAGTTTGTAGACGATGGACGAGGGCAGGCCGTCGTCGACACCGAAGTGGCGGAACATCGGCGTCGCCGCCGTAGGTGCCGCCTGGGCCTCAGCACAGAAAAGCAACGACAGCGCCGCCTGGGCGCCCGCGCAGAACAACAACGCCAGGGCGGCCTGTGCGCCCTTGCGGAACAGCAGCGGCGGCAGCCAGCGCAATCCCATGCTTACCCCCTGCGCAGGCCCGCGCGCGCCATCCCTGGGCACGCGGAACGGGTCTCGGAAACGGTCGCGCGATTCACCACGTCGCCCGGCCGGCGGCGGACTTCCCTTGCAGTGCGTCGAGCCGCGATCATGCCAGAAGTGCGGTCGCGCCGGCGCAAAGTGCACAAGTCTCATCGTCCGCGTGCCATCGCGAGGCCCGGCCTGCTGCGCGCCGCGCGCTCCGGCATCTGCTGATTTCGAGGAATCCGTCGACTACCATCGGCGCATGAATGCTCCGGATACGCGTCACCTGCGCCTGCTGCTGGCGCTGGCGGTAGGACTCGCCGCACTGGCACTGCTCTGGCTGCTGCTCGGCGCGACGCGCAGCGCGCTCGAGCTCTGGCGCGAGCTGGCCGGACTGCCGCTGCTGCTGCGCCTCGGGCTGGTGGCGCTGCTGGCCGGCTTCGCGGCCGCCAGCGCCTGGCTGGTCTGGCGCCTGGCGCATCCGCGCGCGCGCGCGCCGCGTTCCGTTCCCGTGCCCGATCGCGGCAATGTCGAGAAACGCATCCAGCAGCTACAGTCGCGCCAGGCGGAGACCGCACGCTTCGAGGCCGAGCTGCACGAACTCGACCGCCGCGCAACCAGCGGACAGCGCTACGTCGCGGTGTTCGGCGAAATCAGCGCGGGCAAGTCCAGCCTGATCCGGGCACTCGCGCCACAGGCCCAGGTCGATGTCGACGTGCTCGGCGGCACTACTACGCTGGTCAGCCATCATCGCGGCGAACTCGACGGCCAGGAACTGGTACTGGCCGATGTGCCGGGCATGCAGGAAATCGGCGCACGCGAGCGCGAGGCGCTGGCCCGCGACGAAGCCTTGCGTGCGCATGCGGTGATCTACGTCACCGCCGGCGATCTCACCCGCGCGCAGGACCAGGAGCTGCGCTGGCTGCGCGGCTACGGCAAGCCGCTGCTGCTGGCGCTGAACAAGATCGACCAGCTCGGCGGCCTGCAGCGCGATGAATTGCTGACCGCGCTGCGCGAACGCTACGCCGGCGTGACCGGCCGCATCGTCGCGGTGCAGGCCGGCGGCCGCGAGCAGTTCGTGCGCCGCCTGTCCGACGGCCGCGAGGAACAGGTCGCGCGCGATGCACTACCGCAGCTCGATGCGCTGCGCGGCGCATTGCAGGAAAGCCTCGGAGCCGGCATAGACGCGCTCGAGCAGGCGCGTGCCGGCGCCGTGCTCAGCCGCGTCGGCGAACAACTGGGCACGGCCGAACGCGACATGATGGAGCACGAGTCGCGCGCCATCGTCGACCGGCACACGCGCCGCGCCATCGTCGGCGCGATGGCGGCCGTCGCACCGGGCACGGACCTGCTGATCCAGGGCGCTCTCGCGACCTCGCTGGTGCGCGACCTGGCCGCGCTGCATCAGATCCCGGTCAAGCAGATCGATCTCGACGCCTTCCTGCGTCAGGCCGCGATGACCCTGCGTACAACGAGTTCAGTCGTGCTCGCGATCGCCGGCAACGCGGCCAAGGCCTTTCCCGGACTCGGCACTCTCGGCGGCGGCGTACTGCACGCCATCGCCTACGGCCTGATCTTCGACAGCCTGGGCCAGGCGATCAGCAAGACCCTGCTGGACCAGCACCGCTTCGACCAGGAACAGGCGCAGCACACCTTGCAGCGGCTGCTGGGCGAACAGGCGCGCGGCCGGCTTGCCCATGTGGCACAGCTGGCCCTCAAGACGCTGGGGCGCGACTCCTGATGGGAATCCCGAAAAACCGCCGAACGGCGCTTGTTCGAGTCGGCGAGTCCGGCGCGTGATCGCGCCGCGGGAACCTCGACGTTTTCGAGGTTCCCGATGGCGCGCGGAATTCCCGGCGTTTGTGACTTCGTCCGATCACAATCAATTCAAGAATCCCTGCTTCTGCGCGCCGCGCCAATCTGCCAAGCTAGGCTCCTTATGCGCCGCCCAGTTCTCCTGCTGCTCCTGCTAGCAACCACACCCGCTCTTGCGGAGCCGGACGCGTGGCGCATCGACCCGGTGCATACGCAGATTCTTTTCAGCATCGATCACCAGGGCTTCAACCAGAGCCTGGGGCTGTTCAAGGCCAGCACCGGCAGCCTGAGGTTTGACCCGGACAACTGGAGCGCGGCGCGCCTGGACATCCGCGTCGATGCCGCATCCGTGCTGCTCGGCGACGCCAAATGGGAAGAAACCGTGCGCTCCTGGCGTTTTCTGAACACCAAGCGCTGGCCGCAGGCGCGCTACCGCAGCCGTTCGGTCGAGCAGCTCGGCGCCGATCACGGCATCGTCCGCGGCGATCTCGAACTGCATGGCCAGAGCCGGCCGCTGGATATTCCGTTCCGCCTCAACAAGCTCGCGAACGACCCTTATACGTTCAAGCGCACCGCCGGCTTCTCCGCAACCGCCACGCTCAAGCGCAGCGACTACGGCATGGACAAGGTACTCAGCGCCGTCGGCGATGAGGTGCAGTTGCGCCTGGAAGCCGCCTTCGTACGTGACCGCGGCAAGAATATTGAAAATCCGGAATCAGCGGTGACAACGGAGGACGGCGATGGCGTTCAAGAGTGAAGCGAACCGCTGGGGCATCGGCGCACGCACCCTGCACTGGATCATGGCCGTGCTCATCATCGGCCTGGGCCTGGTCGGACTGTACATGTCCGACCTGCCCAATTCGCCGCAGAAGATAAAGATATACGCACTGCACAAATCGATCGGCCTGACCGTGCTGGCGCTGCTCCTGCTGCGACTTGCCTGGCGCATGGCCGACCGGCGCCCGGACGAACTGCCGATGCCGCGCTGGCAGGCACTGACCGCACGCGCGGTGCATGGCCTGCTGTACCTGCTGATGCTGGCGCTGCCGCTGTCGGGCTGGCTGTACAACTCCGCCTCGGGCTATCCGCTGCAATGGTTCTCGCTGTTCAACCTGCCCAGCCTGACCGGCGGCGCCGACGCGGCGCTCAAGGGCCTGGCCCATGACGTCCACGAGTACGGTTTCTTTGTGCTCGTGCTGGCGCTCCTTGCCCACGCAGGCGCCGCACTCAAGCACCATTTCATCGACCGCGACGACACGCTTGTGCGCATGCTGCCGCTGTTGCGCCGGCGCCCGCCCGCTCCCCTGTCGCGTGCGACCGTGATGACGGCCACCGAAACGCCGGCGCCGCTCGACCACACGCCCGCCGCCCCTTCCCCGGAGATTGCAAAGCCATGAAGCGCCTCGCACTGATTGCCCTGCTCGCCCTCGCCGGCAGCGTCCAGGCCAAGGACTGGACCGTGGATCCGTCCAGCACGCTCGGTTTTTCCGGCAGCTACCAGGGTGAGAAATTCAGCGGCAAGTTCCCCCGCTTCAGCGCGAAAGTCGCGCTCGACATGGCCGACCTGGCCAGCGCCAAGCTCGAGGTCGAGATCGACGTGACCAGCGTCACCACCGGCAATGCCGACTACGACGGCGAGCTGAAGGGGTCGGCATTTTTCGACTATGCGAAATTCCCCAAGGCGCGTTTTGTCAGCACCACGGTCAAGGAAAGCGCCGGCGCCCTGGTCGCCGACGGCACGCTGACGATCCGCGACAAGTCCAAGCCGGTACAGATCACGCTCGGTTTCAAGCCCGCCGGCGCTACGGCGACACTGGACGTGCAGGCCACCCTCAAGCGCCTGGACTTCGACGTCGGCACCGGCGACTGGGCCGACACCAGCCTGATTGGCGGCGATATCGCCGTCACCGCGCACCTGGCGCTGAAGTAGGGCGCGCGGCAACCGTCCGGCGCCGCCGGCAACCATTGCACTCATGAGCCCGATCGTCGGCTGGTTCGACTCGGTCGCGCGCTGGTGGCGCAGCGACACGCTAGCTGCGGCGCCGGCGGCGCGGGCTACGCCGTCCGACCAGGCCACCGACGCGCTGCGCCAGTTGCTGGACGATTCCAGCGTGCCCGAATCGGTACGCCGCGAACTCGGCGACGAGTTCGCGCGCATCCAGTCGCTGCTCGACAAGCTCGCGCGCAACGAGCTGCATGTAGCCGTATTCGGGCGCGTCTCGGTCGGCAAGTCCGCGCTGGGCAATGCCCTGCTCGGCACGGCCGCGTTCGAGACCGGCGTATTGCACGGCACGACGACGCGCGCCGAGCAGCAGCGCTGGACCGAAGCCGGGGGTTCGGGCCTGCACCTCATCGACACGCCCGGCATCAATGAACTCGACGGCGAAACGCGCGAGCGCCTGGCGTTCGAGGTCGCCGAGATCAGCGATCTGGTCCTGTTCGTCGTCGACGGCGACATGACTCAGGTGGAACGCGATGCACTGGCTACGCTGGCCCGCACCGAGCGGCCGCTGCTGCTGGTGCTGAACAAGGCCGACCGCTACGACGTCGCGGAACGTGAGCGCCTGCTCGCACGCCTGCGCGAGCATGCGAGTGGCCTACTGCCGGCCACGAACGTGCTGAGCTGCGCGGCAAGCCCTGCGCCCGTGCGCGTGATCGACGTCGACGCCAACGGCACGGAGCGCGAACGGCGCGAGCCGCGCGCGCCCGACGTCGGCGAGCTGCGCGAACGCCTGCTCGCAATCTGCGCGCGCGAAGGAAAGACGCTCTCGGCGCTCAATGCCGGCCTGTTCGCCGGACGGCTGTCCGACCAGGTCGCGCAGCGCGTAGCCGACGTACGCCGCGACGTGGCGGAGAAAATCATCCGCTACTACTGCCTGACCAAAGGCATCGCGGTCGCGCTGAATCCGGTGCCGGTCGCCGACCTGCTCGCCGCCGCGGCGCTGGACGCGGCGCTCGTGATGCATCTGGGAAAGGTATACGGCATGCCGCTGACCCGGCGCGAAGCCGGCCAGCTGATCCTGACCATCTGCGCCCAGCTCGCCGCGCTGATGGGCGCGGTCTGGGGCGTGCATCTGGTCGCCTCGGCGCTGAAAGTCGCCAGCATCGGCCTGTCCACCGTGCTGACCGCCGGCGCGCAGGGCGCGTTGGCCTGGTATGCGACGCAAGTGGTCGGACGCGCCGCTGAACGCTATCTCGTCGCCGGCAAGTCCTGGGGCGAGTACGGCCCCAAGCGCGCGGTGCAGGACATCGTCGCCCAGCTCGACCGCGACTCCATCCTGCGCGAAGCGCGCGATGAAATCCTCGCCCGGCTGCGCAGCGGCGCGGCCCGCTGAGAAGGGTTAGCTCTCCCCTTCTTTAGCCCTCCCCTTGAAGGGGGTGAAGGACGATGACTTAGAGCCGAAGGCTCTCATCGCCCTGAACGCC
>JAAFHE010000781.1 GCA_013298265.1 Lysobacterales bacterium
CGTTGGCGAAGCCGCCATGGATCTCGCCGTGGCCGAGCACGCGGATCGACACCGGCACTTCCTGCGGCAGCGCGCGATGGAACTTGAGGAAAGGGAATGTCTTCTCGCTCATGCGGCGCGCCTCAGTGCTTCGGCCAGCGCATCCAGGCTCGCGGCCTTCGGCTTGACCAGCCAGAACTTGTGCAGCACATCGCGGAAGTCGCCGAGCAGGCGCGCCGCCCACTGGCTTGCGGTGCAGTCGATGTGGTTGCGCAGCAGGGCACGCAGATGCTGCAGGTGGTTTTCCATGCCTTCCAGCGAAATACGGTGGATGTCGACAAGCTCGTGGTTGTAGCGGTCGACGAAGTCGCGCGCGAGATCGAGCACGTAGGCGTAGCCGCCGGTCATGCCGGCGCCGAAGTTCAGGCCCGACTGGCCGATCACGACGACGGCGCCGCCGGTCATGTATTCGCAGGCATGGTCACCGACACCCTCGACCACCGCCAGCGCGCCGGAATTGCGCACGCCGAAGCGCTCGCCCGCGCGGCCGGCGACGTACAGCTCGCCGCCGGTCGCGCCGTACAGGCAGGTGTTGCCGACAATGGCGCTGTCCTGGCTCGCGTAGCGCGCCGTTTCCGGCGCACGCACGACGATGCGGCCGCCGTGCATGCCCTTGCCGACGCCGTCGTTGGCTTCGCCGCGCAGCACGATGTGCAGGCCGCTGGCGTTCCAGGCGCCGAGGCTCTGCCCGGCGCTGCCGCTCAGGTGCAGAGTCAGCGGCGCTTCGAGGATTCCCTCATCGCCCCAGCGGCGCGCGATCTCGCCGGACAGGCGCGCGCCGATCGAGCGATCGGTATTTTTTATCGCATAGTGGAAATTTCCGCCCTGGCGGGCAGCGACGGCGGTGGCAGTGTCGGCCACGGTCCGCGCGGCCAGGCCGTCAGCCGCGGGCGGCGCGACGCAGGGACCGCAGGGGTGCGCGTCGGGCACGTCGGCTGCATGGATCAGCGCATCCAGCTCAAGCTCGTTCTGCTTGCGCGTGACGCCGTCGATGCGGCGCAGCAGGCCGACGTTGCCGACCGCATCGCCGAGGCTGCGCAGGCCGAGGCTGGCGAGGATCTCGCGCGTCTCGCCGGCGACGAAGCGGAAATAGTTCTGCACCATTTCGGGTATGCCGTGGAAATGCTGGCGGCGCAGCACCTCGTTCTGCGTCGCCACGCCCGTGGCGCAGGAATTCAGATGACAGATGCGCAGGAACTTGCAGCCCAGCGCGACCATCGGCGCGGTGCCGAAGCCGAAGCTCTGCGCGCCAAGCGCCGCGGCCTTGACCACGTCCAGGCCGGTCTTGAGGCCGCCGTCGGTCTGCACGATGACGCGATCGCGCAGACCGTTCATCGCCAGCGTCTGCTGCGTCTCGGCCAGGCCCAGCTCCCACGGCGAGCCGGCATAGCGGATCGAGGTCAGCGGGCTCGCGCCGGTGCCGCCGTCGTGGCCCGACACGGTGATCAGGTCCGCGCCGGCCTTGACCACGCCGGCCGCGATGGTGCCGACGCCCGCGTGCGAAACCAGCTTGACCGAGATCAGCGCCCGCGGATTGACCTCGCGCAGATCGTGGATCAGCTGGGCGAGGTCCTCGATCGAATAGATGTCGTGGTGCGGCGGCGGTGAGATCAGGCCGATGCCGGGCTTGGCATAGCGCAGCCGCGCGATCAGGCCGTTGACCTTGTGTCCCGGCAACTGGCCGCCTTCTCCGGGCTTGGCACCCTGGGCGATCTTGATCTGCAGCACCTCGGCGCTGACCAGGTA
Organism: Lysobacterales bacterium; assembly: GCA_013298265.1. Classification (GTDB taxonomy): domain Bacteria; phylum Pseudomonadota; class Gammaproteobacteria; order Xanthomonadales; family Rhodanobacteraceae; genus Tahibacter. Next base: position 1,786 of record JAAFHE010000781.1, read on the forward strand.
GGCCGGCGTCACGCCGAAGCGGCCCGAGGCCACCTGCTTGATCTTGGAACTGCGTTCGGTGCCGTAGCGCGCCGGGTCTTCGCCGCCCTCGCCGGAATTGGACCGCGCGCCGAGCCGGTTCATCGCCGTGGCCAGCGCTTCGTGCGCCTCGGGCGACAGCGCGCCCAGCGACATGCCGGCCGAATCGAAGCGCGCGAGGATGGCTTCGATCGGTTCGACCTCGTCCAGCGGAATCGCGGCGCGGGCCGGTTGCAGCGCAAACAGGTCGCGCAGCGCAGCGGGCGCACGGTTGTTCACATGAGCGGCATAGTCGCGATAGCGCTGCACGTCGCCGGTGCGCACCGCCGCCTGCAGGCTGCCGATCACGGCCGGGTTATACATGTGGTACTCGCCGTCGGGCACGGCCTTGAGCAGGCCGCCCGGTGGCAGTGCATAGCTCGGGTCGCGCGCGGCGGCGAGCTGGGCGCGGTATTCGGCTTCGATGTCGTCGAAGTCGGCGCCGCCGATGCGCGAGGGCGCGCCCGGGAAGCACAGGTCCACGACCTCGCGCGACAGGCCGACGATCTCGAACAGCTGCGCGCCGCGATAGCCGGCGATCGTCGCGATGCCCATCTTGGAGATGATCTTGAGCAGGCCCTTGCGGATGCCGCGCCGGTAGCTGCGGCCGATCTCCGATGGCGGCTCGCCCTCCATACCCTTGAGTTCGCCGCGGCGGTTCATGTCGAACAGGGTCTGGTAGGCGAGGTACGGATACACCGCCGTCGCACCGAAGCCGATCAGGCAGGCGAAGTGGTGCGGATCGCGCGTCGTGCCGGTTTCGACCAGCAGATTGCAGTCACAGCGCAGCTGGGTGCGCAACAGGTGCG
>JAAFHE010000780.1 GCA_013298265.1 Lysobacterales bacterium
CTGAATATCGGCCAGGTATTCGACATAGTGGTACCAACCGCCCGGCGGCCTGTGCCCGGAACGACCGTGGCCAGGTAAGTCGATCGCGACGACATGGAACCGTGACGCCAGCAGTGGCGCAAGTGCGCTGAATGAGGCGGCGTTGTCGAGCCAGCCGTGCAGAGCCAGCAGCGGCGGCAAAGCCTGGTCGCCCCAGCACTGGGCGGCAAGGGTCAGGTGCGGCAGCTCGATCGTGAGCTCACGCGGCGACATTCTGTGCCCCTGCAGCGCTGGGCGACTCGGCCGGCGGCCAGCCCTGGATATGCCGCAGCACCAGTTCCGACAGCGCCGCAACCTGGTCCTCGCCATCGTTGAGGGCGGCAATGTACTCATAGCGCTGCCCGCCCGCGTGCAGGAAACGTTCGCGATTCTCGACCGCAATCTCTTCCAGGGTTTCAAGACAGTCCACGGCGAAGGCGGGGCAGAGTACCTGGACCGAACGGACGCCCGCCTGCGCGAATTCCTCGAGCTTCTGGTCGGTGTAAGGCCGGAGCCACTCTTCACGACCGACCCGCGACTGGAAGCTGACGACAACATCGTCGTCGCCAAGGCTCAGGCGAGCCGCGAGCCGTGCAGCCGTTGCGCGGCACTGCATCGCGTAGGGATCGCCCGCCTCGACATAGCGCCGCGGAATGCCATGAAACGACAGCAACAGCCGCTCGGCGCGCCCGTGCACGGCCCAGTGCCGTTCGACGCTGCGGGCCAACGCCTCGATATGGGCCGGCTGGTCGTGGTAGTCGCCGATCGTGCGCAGCTCCGGTGGCCAGCGCAGCGACTTGATCGCATCGGCCAGCGCGTCGAACACCGCGCCAGTGGAGGTCGCCGAATACTGCGGATACAGCGGCAGCACGAGAACGCGGCGCAGGCCGGTATCCACGAGTCCGCGCAGCACAGCCGCCAGCGCCGGCTCGCCGTAGGTCATGGCCAGATGCACCTTGACGCGATCACCAACCGAGCGCGCCAGGGAATCGCCCAGCGCGCGCGCCAGCGCCTGGCTATTCACGAGCAGCGGCGATCCGGCTTCGGTCCAGATGCTTGCGTAGGCACGCGCCGAGCGGGCTGGCCGCAGACGCAGGATCACTCCCTTGAGGATCAGCCACCATAGCCAGCGCGGCTGCTCGATCACGCGCGGGTCGGACAGGAACTGGTCGAGATAGCGGCGTACCGCCGTTGCCGTGGGTGCCGCCGGGGTGCCGAGATTGACGAGCATAACGGCGATGTCGCCGCTGCCGGTTTCCGCGCCCGGCGGCGCTGCGTGGTACTTCTTGGTTCCGAACATGGCTTTCCGAGTGGGTGCGTACGTTGTCGCAGCGGTGTTGGGGCGGTATTGGGGTGCTGGCGGAGCCCCGCCTTGTCGGCGAGCCGGAAGCTGCTAGACTGCCCGAGCCGTGTCAGCGCCCGACCCGGCCGACGATTACCAGAAACGATAACAAAAACGGTGAACAATGAGCCTGCGCGCACGCCCTGCCGCCGCGGCACTATTTGCTCTGGTGGCCGCAACTGCGGCCACTGCGGAGCCGTTCGCCCTCGCCCCGGCCTATGACCAGATTTATCGTGTGGATTTGGCCACGCGAACCGCGACGCTGGTCGGCGAAACAGGCTCCTATGCCGGCCAAACCGTCGTCTTGAAGGGCATGGCCTACGCGCCCAACGGGTCGCTGCTGGCCTCCTCGGACAACACCAAGTCGCTTTTCCGCCTCGATTTCCTCGGCTCGGCTCCCACACTCGTAGGCAGCCTGGGCCTGGCTGGACAGGGCGATCCAGCGCGACTCGACGCGATGGATCTTTCCTATGCCGTGACCTGTGACGGGTCAGCGTGGCTTGCCTCCGGCGTCGCACGCAAGCTCTGGAAAGTCGATTCCGCGACGGGCTTCACCACGTTTGTCGGCCGTACCGGCGCACGCGTCACGGGTCTCGCCGCGCGCGGTCGTGAGCTGTTCGGTACCGGCGACTACGAAAATCCTTCGCTGTTTCGGGTCGACACGACGACCGGCGCCGCAACAGCCATCGGCTCTTTCAACGTCGCCAGCAGCAAGATCAGCTCGGTCTGGCCGAGTTTCGACAGCAGCGGGCAGCTCTGGGCCGCTGTCAGCTACATTCCACCGCCGCCACCCGCGGCGAATGCGTTCCCGCCGGACTGGAGCGACCTCGCCCGCCTCGATCCAAACACCGGTGCGATGACCCTGCTCGGTCCCATCACCGGGCCCGAAGATCTGCGCAGCGTACCGCTGTTCGGACTGGCGATCGGCCCTGAGGCGCCTTGCCCGACCGGCATCGCGACACCGCAAACCGTACCGGCCGGTTCACCCTTCGGCTATGCCCTGCTTGGCGCGCTGCTCGCACTCGCTTCCTGCCTCGGCCTGCTTCGACGCCGTCTGCGTTAAGCAGCGATTCCCGCACTGAACCACACCATGGCCGGGCTGTGCGCGAACGCACGCTCCGGTCGTCGCGCCTGCGCGATGCGGCGTGCAGGCGGCGCAGACCTTTTCTCCAGCGAGATTCCCGTGAGCCGATCGATATTGCACGTCCTGATATTCGTATGCTGCCTGCTCCCCGCCAGCAGCACGCTTGCCAGTGAAACCGAAGCCAAGCGCGCCCGTGAAGCCGTTCGC
>JAAFHE010000782.1 GCA_013298265.1 Lysobacterales bacterium
AGGGTCCGGTCATGCTGCTGCACGTCGCGTTTCCGCTGCTGCTGGGCCCGTGGTGGAGCGAGTACGCGCGCGCCGACCGGCGCGGCTGGTACCTGCGCGCCGGCGTCGCGGTCGGTGCCGGCCTGGCCATCCTGCTCGCCTGGGCGCTGCCCGCCGGCATGGTCGGTGGCGAGGCGTATCGCAATGAGCTGTTTTTCCTGCAGACCGCGGGACGCGTCGTGGACAGCTTCGACCATGCACGGCCGCTGTACTGGTATCTGCCGATGCTGCTCGTGCTGCTGTTCCCGTGGGTGGCCTGGCCTCGGCTATGGCGCGCCGCGTTCATGCAGCGTCCGCGTCTGGACGACACCGGCCGGTTCCTCGCGAGCTGGCTGCTGCCGACGTTCGGCGTGTTCTGCCTCGTATCGGGCAAGCAGGTCTACTACTTGCTGCCGCTGCTGCCGGCCGCCGGCATGGCATTGGCCCTGGTGCTCGCGCGCAACGTGCCGCAGGCGACGCTCGCGCGCCGGCACTGGAGCGCGTGGCCGCTAGCGCTGCTGTTGATCGGGTTGGCACTGGTGCTGCTGGCGCTGTCGACCGGCCTCGTCGATGCGCAGCGCGGTTCGCGCTGGCTCACCGACATCGCCGGCATCAGCGGCCGGTTTGCGCCGGGCTTCATCCTGCTCGGCGCCGTGCTGCTCTGGCCGCATCAGCGTCATGAACTGGAACGCATCGCCACGGTAGCGCTGTGTGCCGCAGTGCTCGTGCAGGTGCTGTTCGCGCAGACCCTGTTCCGCAATTTCGACCTGCGCCCCGCCGCCGCGCGGATCGCGCTCGCCCAGGCGGCCGGCCGGCCGGTCGCGAACCTCGGCGGCTACGCCGGCCAGTTCCATTTCCTCGGCCGTCTCGCACAGCCGATCGACGACATCCACACGCGCGACCTGCCCGCCTGGACTCAGCAACATCCCCACGGAATGGTCGTGCGCTATCCCGCCCGTTCCGATCCGCTTGCGCCGGACCGTGCCGAATGGATACAGCCGTTCCGCTCCCGCCAGCTCGAGATCTGGGATGCGACCGCACTGTCGGAGGTGGAGCGCGCCGCGAGGTCCGCCCCGGACGACGAGACCGACGCCACACCCTGATCGGGGCGCGCCGCACGACGGCGTCCCGACGGCCTCGCTACGAACGGGTGTGAGAAAGGCGGGCTGGCCGGCTGCCTATGACCGGAGCACCAGTCGCCGGGCCCTACCGGGGTAAAAGGTCAACGAATCCGCGTTCGAAAGAACCCGGTGCGTAGCGCTGTCATGTCATCGTCATCAGATGATGATGACATCGCGCCATGAGACCAACGGTGCTTGGCGATGAACGCTCGTAGGCTATTGGCACCGGCAGCGGCGGTACTCCTGCTCGGCGGCGTCGGAGCCGGAATCTGGCGCTCCAACGCCCATGTGCAGGAGAGCCGTTCCTCGGCGGAAAAAACGGCAGCACAAGCCGCCCTGCACGTCACGGCACGAGGGCTGATCGGCTCGGAGAAAGAAAGCTACTTCGCCGATCCCAAGGTGCAGAAGATCCTCGCCGATCAGGACATCACGGTCGCGGCGGAAAAAGCAGGCTCGCGCACCATCGCCACGCGCTACGACGCAAAGCAATTCGACTTCGGCTTTCCTTCGGGCGCGCCCGCCGCGGCCTCGCTGCAGCAGCAAGCGAAAGCCGCAACGGTCTATACGCCGTTCTACACCCCTATCGTGTTCGCCAGCTGGCGGCCGATTGCGGAGATCCTGGTAGCCAACGGCATTGCGCAGCGCGACGGTGATTTCTACTTCGTGGTGGACATGCCCAAGCTGATGGGACTGATCCAGCAAGGTGCGCGCTGGCGCGACCTGAAGGACAGCGCGGCCTTTGCAACGAGCAAAGCGGTGCTGATCAATTCCACCGACGTGCGCACCTCCAACAGCGCTGCGATGTATCTGGCGCTGGCCAGCTACCTGGCCAACGACCAGCAGATCGTGCAGAGCCAGGCGGATCTTGCACGCGTGTTGCCGCAGATCACGCCGCTGTTCCTGCGCCAGGGCTTCCAGGAATCGTCATCGGCCGCGCCGTTCGAAGACTACCTCGCGCTCGGCATGGGCAAGGCACCGCTGCTGGTGGTGTATGAGTCGCAGATGGTCGAGTTCTGGCTGAAGCATCCGAACCGCGTCAACAGCGAGATGGTCGTGCTGTACCCACGCCCGACAGTGTTCTCCAAGCATGTGCTGGTGCCGTACACGGCAGCCGGAGCGCGCCTGGGCGCGGCACTCGAAAACGATTCCGGACTGCAGAGCCTTGCCCACGACTACGGCTACCGGACCGCCGGTGATGTCAAAGGTCCGGAGGTCTGGGCCCAGCACGGCATCAAGGTACCCGAGACCGTCGTGGACGTGATCGACCCGCCCAGCCATGAATGGCTGGAGCGCATGATCCAGGACGTCGAAAGCCACTTCCATTGACCAGCACCGACGGAGTGCCCGCATGAACAGTCCCACATACTCCCCGGTGGAATTGACACCGCCGCAGTCCTTCGCGCTGGAAGCGCCCCAGGCCGTGGCCGTGGTGCCGGTGGAGTCGGCCAGCGGCAAAATCAAACTGAAGCCCGAGGACCTGCAAGCACTCGATGCGCAAGTGCGCAGCTTC
>JAAFHE010000783.1 GCA_013298265.1 Lysobacterales bacterium
CCTATTTCCTCGGCGCCAACGATCCCTACAAGGCGCTGAAGACCACCCTCAAGGCCGAGATCGACCCCGACGCCTGGGCCACCCTCCACAGCGATACCTCCCGCCCCTTCGACAAACCCACGTCGCACCGCATCGCGGTGAAGGTGATCAACCACCTGGGGGACGAGGTGATGAAGGTGTTCAAGGTGTAGATCGCGTCCAGCCAGCAGTCACCAAGGAGTCGCCATGTCTGTCACGAAGTTCGAGAGTGATTTTGAATCATCCAGCGTCGGCGCGAGTGCGCGTACGTGGCAGATCGACAATGATCGCCTGCATCCCCCACTACACGACGGCGAGTGGGAGTCCGCATTGGCGGAGGCGCTGGTCGATCTGGCCGAAGCGCATGACACCAGCACACTGACATGCTTTTTTTACGCGGGCGCCAGCGTGGATTTCGGTCATGCCGGCGTCTCCGTCTGGGTCGCGCTGGCCGGATCAGGCCCCATCGCAAAGGCCGCAGGCGACATCCTCCGAGAGATGATCCCGCCAGACTTCATCCGGCCCGCGGCCTCCCCCAGCGATGCGTCATGGATGCCACGAATTCGCATTGCTGAGGGCAAAGTGTGGCGGCCCTACGATGGGGCCGAGTGGATGGCGCTGTCGCCTCCCGACGACGTCGGGCCCGAGTTGGAAGAAGACGATCTTGAGTCTTCCGGTCCCGCCGAGGCACCCGGCGGCGCGAGCGCTGCGAGTGGATCGCGCAAGCGAAAGAAGGTACTCAATGCAGCGCGCGAAGACGTCAAGGTGGGTTATTACCAACGCAAGATCGAGCGGCTACTGTCCTTGCCTGAGGGATCCGTAAAATTCGTGAACCCTGACCGCAGCATTTCTCATCCGGCCCAGATGATCGGTTCACTGAGGAGTCGCTGGGACGACGCGTAGCGTGGCGGGGCCGAACCAGGCGGGCGAAATGTAGCCCTTGCGATATCCGCGATCAGCTTCAAGGGCGTCGCCGCCTTGCATCGCGCAAGGCGGTCGCTCATTGCAGCAAGACCGGTGTTCGCCGTATGACGCGCTTCGCACGCCCCCTGCGACCGCCAGCGCGCAATCGGCCTGGTCGATCGCCGTGATTTCCCGGGCTTAGACAAACCCCTCATAGTCGACGATGATCGTCGCCGGATTGGCTAGCCACGCGGCTGCGTCAGTCGCGCGGATGGCTCGACCTGTCGCTTTGAAATTGCCGCTGGAACAATGCACGACCTTGCGCACACCGGCCACGCCGTCACCATCGGCTTCGACGACTATCCCCATGTGCCCAGGCTTGCCTTCATCGTTGTCCGGGTAGACCAGCAGGCTTCCGGGCCGGGCGCGCGCAACTTTTGTGAAGAATCCCGTTTCGTGCAGACCGTCCGCGTAGACACCGCGCGTCTCGAACCACCCATTATTTACTTTTATATAAAGCGGGTGCGTCACTTTCGAGGACATCCGCAGACACCAGGCCACGAAGCTCGAGCAGTCGGTACGCATGCCGCTGTCGGGCCAGTGTTCGGCGGCAAGCTTTGGATTGATCTTGTCGTGCATGGTATAGGCGGTATCGGAGCCCACCGCCGACATGGCCCGATTGAGGACCGTCGTCCGGCTCAGGATACTTGTCGCTGCGTCCAGATCAGGATCCGCCGCGGGCAGTGCAGCCAACGCCGCCACAGCCGGCGTGTTCGCCGTTGACGCCTCCGCTGCGGCATGCGCCCGGTAAGCACGGACATCGATCTTCTTCCCTGCGTCCAGCATCTTGCCTGACCAGAAGATCGTGGCATTGGCCGGCGCTGTTGCCGCTGCCGGCAGCAGCCGCAGGCCAGCCGGAAGATCCGCATAGGTAAACTCTGCGACATTGTCTCCACTGACTATTTCGCAGCCGATGAACTGGAATCCGCCACGTTCGACCTGATGGATACGCGTGGCTGTTTCATCCAGTGCCAGGTTTCCGGGAAAGCGCTGAGCGGCCATGGATCAACCTCCTTCACAGGGAACAGAAAGACCTTGTTTTTTCATTTCGACGACGAGCCTATCGTCGAAATCCTGGTCGTGAACGAAGCGGTGCTTGACGATGATGTCGGCCGCGAGTTGCTTGACCGTAGCCGGATTGGTCGCGGTGGAATCGACCTTCTGATAAGCCGCATACAGCTGGTTCTGCTGGGTTGCCGGCAAGCCCTGAAGGACGGCGGTGAGGCAGCCGCGCTTTGCCGTCTGGGTGTCGTCCAAAGCCCGATTCAACGGGATGTTTTCGAGTTCCCTGGTGCTTCTGTCGCCCTCGGCCTGGGCGGTCGCCGCGGCGAATTTGAGGCCTTCGACGAAGCTACCCGCGCGCTGGTAGTTCAACAGGTGCTCATAGGCAAGGGAGATCGGATACTCGTCCGCCTCGGCCTGCATGCCGGCGATGATGGGCACCAACGCTTTCTTCCGGTTCGCATCCATGGCTGCAGTCAGAGCTGCGACGGTCTGTTGCAGGAAGGCCTCTTTGTTGACGATCTCGTCGGTTCCGGTGACCAGCAGGCTAGCGGCCGCGTAGTTGGCTTTGACACCTGCCGAAGGTGTCAACGTGCTTGCCACCTTGAAAACCAGGTCGGCGATACCGGTGCTGATGCCCCACATGGTCTCGCTGCGCCGCAACT
>JAAFHE010000812.1 GCA_013298265.1 Lysobacterales bacterium
GTGGCCAGACATTCTCCAGCGCGTTCAGCGGCTGCACCGCATCGACGAGACGGCTCATCCAGGGACGTCGCCACGCGGCGGGCAGGCTCGACGGCATCAACTGATGATGGCCGGCTGCAACGGTTTCAAAACCGTGGTGCAGCAGGCGCTGGCGGAATGCGGCCAATGTATAGCGCCGTGCGTGCGCCTGCGCTGGAAACAGACGCCGCGAGATGAATTCGGTCCAGGAAGCAGCATTCGGCAGATGGGTGATCAGCAGCGCGCCGCCCGGCTTCAACACACGCCACAGCTCGTTCAGCGATTCGCCGTCGTTGGGCACATGTTCGAGCGTGCCTCCGGCAAGCACCGTGTCGAACTGTGCGTCGGGATAAGGCAGCCGCCAGGGATGAGCGAGGAAGGTGTAGTGCAGCCCGCAGCGGGCGTGAAACGCGGCGTAGTCGTCCGCTGCGCAGACGTCGCAGCCGTGCAGTTCGATGCGTTCGCCAAACTCCGTGCGCGCGAGCCAGGTCAGCGCCGCATGGCGACATCCCCAGTCGAGTACGCGCTGACCGGGCAGCAGCGCCGCCCTGACCTTCGCATACGCCCGCGCCAGCTCGATGCCTGAAGTCTCGAGGGCGCGCTTGGCGGCGAGATAGGGGTCCGCGTCATCTGCGCTGGCGGTGGTCAGGAAATCGCTCAGGGCTGCAGCCAGGGCGGCATCGCCGAGTTCAGGTATGCGCATGCTGTCGCTCAAGCAGGAGTTCTCGTCGCAGGTCCGGGCTGCTGCACGTTGACCCGACACTAGCATTCGACACACCCGCTGCGGGCATAATCGCTTTCATATCCGCCCCCGGCCGGGATGCCATGCCTGCTATTGCACGGCCGGGATGCCATGCCTGCTATTGCACCGACCCACCTGTTTGCCGTTGCGCAGCAATGTCTGGCCGAGACGGTGCCGCAGCGCAAGGTGGAGCTGACCCGGGAAGCCGCCGCCGCGTTTGCCTCAGGCCGGCTGGATCGCGCCGGTGTCGTGCCGCTGCTTCCGATCGGTGAACCCGGTCGGCCATCGCGTCCGATGCTCGTCGCGCCGCGTGAGCTTGCCCAGCGCGGGCTGGGCAGCGAGGCCGGACGCGCTGCGCTTGTGCATGCGGTGGCGCATATCGAATTCAATGCCATCAACCTGGCCTGGGACGCGGTCTATCGTTTCCGCGACATGCCGGACGCGTTTTATGCGGACTGGGTCGCCGTGGCAAACGACGAAGCGCGGCATTTCTCGCTGCTGGTGTGCCGCCTTGCCGATTTCGGCCTGAGCTACGGCGACCTGCCCGCGCACGACGGCCTCTGGGACATGGCGCGGCGCACCGCGCATAGCTGCCTGGAGCGCATGGCGCTGGTGCCACGCGTGCTCGAGGCGCGAGGCCTGGATGTCACGCCAGGAATGATCCTGCGCCTGCGCGGGGTAGGCGATGCGGCCACGATTGCGATACTCGAGCAGATACTCACCGAAGAGGTCGCGCATGTCGCCGCCGGCACACGCTGGTTCGGCTGGTGCTGCGCACAGGCCGGCGTTGATCCCGGCGACACCTTCGAGTACCTGATGCAGCACTACTGCCGCGGCGTGCTGAAAGGCCCGTTCAATCGGCGTGACCGGCTCGCGGCAGGTTTCACGCCGCTGGAACTGGATCGCCTCGACAGTCTGGTAGCCTGATGCGGCGTGCCCTTGCCGCCATCGTCGTCGTCTGGTTCCTGCTGATCGGCATCTTCGTCGAAATATCGCCGTTCCAGCCGCCATGGCCGCAGCAGCGCTACGTGCTGGAAGGCGCAGATTTTGCCGCGCTGACCGGAGGCCAGATCGACGGCAGCGGGCTGGCCGTCACGACAGCCGACGAGAACCACGGTGCCTTGCTGGTGCGTAGCGTGGAAATCTCCGATGCCACGCAGTGGCCGGTACTGCGCTACCGCATCGACTCCCTGGCGCCATCGCTCGAGGTGGCCTTCGTATATCGCCGTGCAGACTCGCCGGGTGACGTGCGCACGCTCAACCTCACGCGCAGCCGCGGCGTTACCGGCAGCATCGACCTGAGCCGTGAAAAAGACTGGCGCGGCGCGATCTCCGAAATCGGTTTCGCTGTCTATCCGGTGTCGCAGTCGGTGCCGCCGGAGCAGGCGTTCCGCCCTTTCGTGCTGCGCGGGGTGGAGTTCTGGTCACCTTCGTGGGTCGGGCGCAGCGCTGCGGTGGCGACGGAGTGGTCGGGGCGCCGCGCCTGGTCGCTGATGTCGATCAGTGCCCTTGGCCCGGACAACGGCGTGGTGCGCGCGCGTTCGCCAGTGTTGCTGCTCGCACTGGGGCTGGGTTTCACCCTGTTGTTGCTGACCCAGTTCACGCCGACGACGCCGTCGCGCAACATGCATCTGATCTTCGCCGCCACGGCGGCGGCCTGGATCCTGCTTGACCTGCGCTGGAGCCTGAGCTTTGCCGACCGGCATGCCGCGACACGCCAGATCTACGCACCGCTGGACTGGCCGCAGCGCCAGCAGCTATTGGCGGATGCCGACGTTCTGGCAGCGGCGCAAAACGCGCGG
>JAAFHE010000784.1 GCA_013298265.1 Lysobacterales bacterium
CTGGTGAGCCTGCGTGCTTCACCAACGCTTGCCGCCCTGAGCGGTTCAGCCATTGAGGCGGTATTCGCGTTGATCATCTTTGCGCACGCTCGGCGCGAGCAGTAGAAGCAGATCCGGTGCAGTGCAAGGGATGGCGCGCACTGTGTGCGGCGCCGTCGAAGTGACACCGATGCGCAGTACGGCCGGCATGCTGCGTGAGCGGTTTCGGTATCTGGAGTGCCTGGCGAACGCGGTGCGTTCGCTATTTCCAGTAGTGGCTCGATGGTTTCGGCTTGCGCCGAAACAACTATTCCACGGGGCGATGGGTCAAGGTTGCGGCGACGTGTATCGGTCGGTTTGTCGCAAAGACACAGGCCGAAGCGACGACATCGATCGGGCGAACAAGAAAAAACAGAAAGCGCGGAGTCCGCGCTTTCTGTCCTGAAAAGATTGGCGCATCCCTGCACCGCGGCGCGTCGTGCGCATCCCGCACGCCAGGCCAGTTCCGTACTTGACTGCGTCCCTGCCGCACGTCCGTGTGCGTTGCTGCTCTCTGCGAATGATCAGCGCGTCAGGTTATAAGCCCAGCCGCGGGTCCAGTCGTCGTTGGCGTCGCGGAAGGCGCCGATGTAGGTGACTGGCGTGAACCACACGCTGCTGGCCGACAGGCCGCCGTCGAGCAGCGGGGAGCCGGCCTTCGGCAGGAAGCCTTGCAGCATCGGGTCGCCGGTCACGTTGGCGGCCTGCGCGGTGTAGAACGCCTGCGCGGTCCACGGGGCATCGGCGGCCTGGTCGAAGTTCAGCGTGCACTGGACCAGGTTGTGATCCATGGTCAGGTTGCCGGTGAGCGCGGTCGGCGTGCCGGCCGAGGTGAAGGTCGGGCCATTGGTCAGGAAAAGGCAGCCCTTCTTGAAGCCGGTGAACACCGAATTCTTGATGCGTCCTCCGGTGCCTTCCTTGAAGTTCGCACCGTAGCCGCCCTGGCCATTGCCGATGAAGGTCAGGTTCGACACAGTCGGCGTCGCGCGGGGCAGCGCATCCTGGTTTGCGTTCTGGTTCGATGCTTCGATGCCGTTGTCTTCGCCCAGGCCTGTGCCGTGCTGCAACAGCACGTACTGGATGTTGCCGTTGTAGCCTTCGTCCCAGTCCAGGCCGTCATCGCCGGCTTCGGTGATGATTGCGTGCTTGACGTTGACATTGCCGCCGAAGAATTCGATGCCGTCGTCCTTGCCGCGGTAAGCCTGCACGTGATCGATCACGGTGCCGTCGCCGACCGACTGGAAGGTGAAGGAATTCACTTCGCGGCCGGTCTGGAAGATGTAGCCGGCGTAGCGCGACTGCACGTACTGGATCACGCCCGAGCTTTCGCGCGGCTTGTCGCCGCCGTAGCGCAGGGTCGGATCGAATTCGCTGCGGCAGTCAAACGGCGCGGCGAGACACTTGTTGTTCGGCGCATTGCCGGAGACAACGATGCCGCCCCAGTCACCGGGCTTCGGTGCCGTGGTGCCGACGCCGTCGGCCGGGCTGGTGAAGATGATCGGCGCGTACGGCGTGCCCTGGGCGAAGATCTGCGAGCCCGGCTCGACATAGAGATAGTCGGCGGACTGGCCAGAGCCGGTGATCAGCGTGCCCGGCTCAATGTTGAGCTTGACCTTGGTGCTGTTGTCGGTGCCGACTTTGACCAGGCCCTTGAGCACCCAGGTCGTCTCGTTGGTCAGGGTCAGGTTCTGCGCGATCGTGCCGGTGATCTGGCAGGTGCGGTCGGCGACGAGCGTCGTGCCCGTCGGGCAGGCGGTGAACTTGCGCTTCTGCACGCATTGTTCGTTGACCGCGGCGACGCCGAGCGTACCGACGTAGTCGGCGCTGGCGGTGAGCGTCTGGGTCGAGTTCGGCAGGCCCGTGGCAGCGTTCGGCTTGACCGTGATCTTCAGTTCGCCGCAGCTGAGCAGTTCCACATCGAGCGTGCCATTGACGACCGGCACGACGGGCGTCGGCCAGGTGTCGCCGAAGCGGCCGCCGGTTGGCATCGCCATCGGCACGCCCGTTTTCTTGTACTCGAATTCCTTGACCTCGAAATTGCTCGTGATCCAGGCCTGCTTGCCGGTCTCGTCATAGGCGGCCCCGTAGAGATACAGGATGCCGCCGCCGTCCTTGCGCGGAATGAAATCGACCACCCAGCCGCGGCCGCCGCGCGCAGCGTCGGAGTACAGGCCGTCGGTCGCCTCGGAAAAACGGATCGCGGCATTGGCGGCCGGCGCGGCGAGTACCGCGGCGGCCAGGGCGCCCGCAAGCGCGCTCAGCTTTGGAATCGTGAATCGCATTGGTTCAACCCTCTGTCTGCACGGAACGAAAGCGCCGAACGGCGCGGTAGCCGGGGAAAAGTAGCCCGCCGCCGTGACGGTCTCTGTGCGATCTGATGACGCTTTGAAGGCAGGCGGCCTCGGCGGTTTCCCGCGCAACGGAAATGAAAAAAGCGGCAGACGCCGCTTTTTTCATTGTGGCTATCGTGGCGTCTCGCAGCGGCTCAGCGCGGCTTCCACTCCAGGCTCAGCATCAGCGCGCGGCCCTTCCGGTACTCGCGCGTGGTTTCCGGACCCTGCGTATAACGCACCGCCGGATCGAGCAGGTTGCGCAGGCGCAGCTTGAACGACCAGTCGT
>JAAFHE010000785.1 GCA_013298265.1 Lysobacterales bacterium
GTGCCGCCGTGGAGCCGGTCGCCTGCAATGCCGCACTTCGTATCGAGGCCACGGTGTCCACGCAGGCCTGTAACTTCGCATCACGCTCCGCACCCGTTGGAAGAGGTATGCAGGCATTGAGCGCATCGCGTTGAGGATCCGTCACCGCCGACATGCGTTCCAAGATCACAACGACGCTTTTGGCGTTCTGCAAACTCTCGGCCGACAGACTGGTCTCCTGCCCGCTTTTCGCAGCACCAAGATCACTCCACAACCGGTCGATGCGACTGACGACTTCCAACTGTAAACCGAATTGCGATTGGCTGATGGCAGGCTTGTACGCTGCTTCCAAATCTGTGCCTATCGTCGAATCCATGCGGTACAGATAAAGCAGCAGCGCCACGATGGACAGGACCGCCAACCAGAGAACGAACTTCGCCAACTGCACGCCCGCGCCCAATACCGGCGGCATGGATTCCTTGATGTCGCGAATGGGTTCCAGCACCGCAGATCTAAGGGTGTCGCGGAAAACGCCACCCAGCGTTCCGGGGGCACGGGGGACTTCCGCCGCGATCACACCGGGATAAGGAAGTAAATCGTGCGGAGTGCGCGGTGGCAAGGGCATTCGACAGCTCCGCTGCGATGTGCGTTATGAGACTTTATCCAGTTTTACTGTATCAAGCGAGCGCATTGCCAGTTGAATCATCTTTTCCCCCTCCGCATCGGAGGACAGCACCAGACGTCCCTTGGCGCGCTCGTTCACCGCCCAGTTGAAAAGAGTAATGGCGTCGCGGGCGATGTCGGTCAACTTAACGGTGTCGCCGAGTTTTTTCTGCAGCTCCGCGACCAGATCATCAGGAATTTGAAGGCGTAGCTCAGCCATGAAACTCTCCATCAGAGCGGTAGTTTCATCCATCGTACCACCATAAAAAATCCGAAGCAACGCCACAAATTCTCCTATTTCAATCCACCTCGTCGACAGAACACCTCTTGTCGGCTGATGTTGCGCGCGATAGCGGGATTCACTGGGAACGCTGGCGCCCCGACTGGCGTCGGCGATTCTTGCCGCAGGGGGCGGCGGCGGCCCAGCAAGCTTTGCGTGTGCGAGCGGCGAAGCCCAGAAGACCAGCGCTGCACCAAAGTATAAATCTGCTAAAGTGCAGGGGCATCTCAGGAGAGCCCACCAGTCGGCTGGTTTCGTAACGAAGCCCTTCTGCAGAACGAGCTACGTGAGGCTGAACTGGGCACCGGCGTCCGGAACTCTTCAGGAATTTTCCCGCCAACCTGAGAGGTTTCGCCCAGATGTGGCACGAGTACAGGAACCGGCAACCCTGCCGCTTGTTGCCTGTTCACGGAGACACCAATGCACCCGCTCATCAAAACGTGCTTTGGTTCCTTGGTCGCCCTGACAACCACCGTCGCGATTTCGGCGCCGAACGAGGCCTACAGGATTCGACGCAGCGTCGCGCTGCCTTCAACCACAGCGCAAGGAGGTGGCTGGTCCCTCAGAGCAACCCTGGGCCAGCACGACGCCGGGTCGCACACGGGCGGCGGATTCCGGCTCAACGGCGGCTTCTGGCCGGGACGGCTCAGCGACCGCATTTTCCGCGACGGCTTTCAGCAGTAAACCACCGAGAGACCCACCATGCGCTCGCTCATCCTCATTTTTCTGGCCTTTGCGTCGTGCGGCGTGACCGCCGCTCCACTGACCTCGCGGTTCACCTACCAGGGCAGCCTGGAATTCGGCGGCGCGCCCGTCAACGGCACGGTGGACTTGGCGTTCGAACCGTTCAGCGCGGTGACGTCCGGGAGCGCACTGGCCGCGCCGCTGCAGGTCGATGACGTCGTGGTGGACGGCGGCGTGTTCACCACCGTGCTCGATTTTGGCGATGGGTTCTTCGTCGGCGACCGGGTCTTCCTTCAAATCGGTGTTCGCGACGGCGCATCAACCGGCGCGTTCACCACGCTGACGCCCCGACAGGAAATCACCGCCGCGCCGTATGCGCAAACGGCCTTGCACGCTCTCAGCGGATCGTTACTGCCCACGGGTGTCGTGCTCGCGATCGACAGCACGACGCTGCCCGAAGGCGGCTGGGTCTGGTCCGACGGGCGCACCATCGGCAGCGCTTCGTCCGGTGCGACGAACCGGGCCAACGCGGACACGCTGGCGCTCTACCGCGTGCTCTGGACGGCGTTCGACAACGCCGTGCTGCCGATTCAAACCTCGGCTGGACTGCCGACAACTCGGGGAGCCTCCGCCGATGCAGATTTTGCTGCGAACAAGCGGCTGCCCGTGCCGGATCGGCGTGGCCGAGCCAACGTTGGACTCGACACGATGGGCGGCGCCGCCGCCAATCGGCTGACGTTCGACGTCAGTGGCATCGACGGCACGCTGCTCGGCGCGAGCGGCGGTGTTCAAGCGCAAACCCTTTCGGTGGCGCAACTGCCGAGCCACGCGCACACCGGCATCACCTTGCCGGCCAGCGAGGACGACAACCCCGACCCACCGTTCAGCGGCTCGGTGATCGGCAACAACCTGGCGGGAAGTGCGACGACCTACACCAGCGCCACAACAGGGCCGGCCGGCGGCGGCCAGGCGCACCCGAACGTGCAGCCGTCCATCGTCACGAGTTTCATCGTCAAGCTCTAGCACCCGC
>JAAFHE010000787.1 GCA_013298265.1 Lysobacterales bacterium
GGCGGCTGGGCGGTGCAGCTAGGGGCGTTCAAGTCGCAGGACGAAGCAAACAAGCTGTCGGCGCGCGCCAAGGGAGCGGGCCTGCCGAGCTTTGTCGACAGCACCGGGCAGGGCGCCGAAAAGCTTTGGCGCGTGCGCCTCGGTCCCGAGCCTGATCGCGCCGGCTCTGAGAAGCTGCGCGAGCAGGCCAAGCAGAAGCTGACCATCGGCGGCATGATCGTGACGGTCCCCTGAGACTGCGTGCGTCGTGAACTGGGCCGACTACTGCATCCTCGCCGTGCTCGCCCTGTCCGTGCTGATCGGGCTCTGGCGGGGACTGATTTCCGAAGTCATGGCGTTGGCCTGCTGGGCCGCCGCGTTTTGGGTGGCCTGGATGTTCGGCGACAAACTGGCGCTCCGTTTCACCAGTATCGAGGTGCCGTCGGTACGGCTGCTGCTGGGTTATGGCCTGTGTTTTCTCGGCGTGCTTGTGGCCGGAGCGCTAGTCGCCTTCGTGGTGCGCAAGCTCGTGGCCGGCAGCGGTCTCAGCGGAACGGACCGGCTGCTCGGCATGATCTTCGGCCTTGCCCGCGGCGTGCTGCTGGTCCTGCTTGCCGTGCTCCTGCTGGGTTTCACGCCATTTCCGCGCGATCCGTGGTGGCAGCAGTCGCGCCTGATGCCGGGTTTTCAGAATGGTGCCGAATGGCTCGCGGCCAAGCTGCCGGACAACGTCACCAAACATCTCGACTACCGCGGTTTGCTCACCCTGCCCGCATTGCAGGGCAAGCCGGCCGCCCCCAGTTTGCCGCCGCCGGCCGAGGCCGGGGCTGCGAAAAATTCTTCCTCTTAGCGGTAACGTCGTCATGTGCGGAATCATTGGAATTGTAGGCAAGTCCGAGGTCGCCTCGGCCCTGTACGACGGCCTGACGGTGCTGCAGCACCGCGGTCAGGATGCGGCTGGCATCGCGACCGTGGACGGCTCGCGCCTGCGCCTGCACAAGGCGCGCGGCCTCGTTCGCGACGTGTTTCAGCGCGACGACATGCTCAAGCTGCGCGGTCGCGTCGGCATAGGTCACTGCCGCTATCCGACTGCAGGTTCCGACGATGTCGGCGAAGCGCAGCCGTTCTACGTGAATTCACCCTACGGCATCGCGCTTGCGCACAACGGCAACCTCGTCAATGCCGAGGCGATCAGCAACGAGCTGTTCGAGGGCGATCGCCGCCATATCAATACGAATTCGGATTCGGAAGTGCTGCTCAATGTGCTCGCGCACGAGTTGCAGATCCAGGAGCGCATGAGCCTCACGCCCGACCACCTGTTCAAGGCGGTCGCCGGCGTGCATTCGCGCGCGCGCGGAGGCTACGCGGTCGCGGCGCTGGTGCTGGGCTACGGCATTCTCGCGTTTCGCGATCCGCACGGAATCCGCCCGCTCGTGCTCGGCGAGCGCGACACGCCTGAAGGCAAGGAATACGCAGTCGCGTCCGAATCGGTCGCGCTGGACATCCTGGGCTTCCGCCGCGTGCGCGACATCGAGCCCGGCGAAGCGGTGCTGCTCGGTTTCGACGGCAGCCTGCATCATCGGCGCTGCGCCGAGGGCTATGCGCATACACCGTGCATCTTCGAATACGTCTACCTCGCCCGGCCCGACTCGATGATCGAGGATGTGTCGGTCTACAAGGCGCGCCTGCGCATGGGCGAACGCCTCGCCGCGAAGATCCGCCGGCTGCGTCCGGACCACGGCATCGACGCGGTGATCCCGATCCCCGATACGGCACGCACCGCGGCGAGTTCGCTCGCCAGCGAACTCGGCGTGCCGATGCGCGAGGGCTTCGTCAAGAACCGCTACATCGGCCGCACCTTCATCATGCCGGGGCAGAGCGAGCGCGTGAAATCGGTGCGCCGCAAGCTCAACGCGATCGACCTGGAATTCCGCCGCAAGACGGTGTTGCTCGTCGATGACTCCATCGTCCGCGGCACTACGTCGAAACAGATCATCCAGATGGCGCGCGAGGCCGGCGCGACCAAGGTGTACTTCGCGTCGGCGGCGCCGCCGGTGCGCTTTCCCAATGTCTACGGCATCGACATGCCGGCACCGGCCGAGCTGGTCGCACACAACCGCACCGAAGAAGAAGTGGCCGAGCTGCTCGGTGCGGACTGGCTGGTCTATCAGGACCTGAGCGACCTGATCGCTTCGGTCAGCGAGGGTAACGAGGATCTGGTCACGTTCGACACCTCGTGCTTTTCGGGCGAATACGTCACCGGTGTCCAGGCCGACTACCTGCGTGAGCTGGAATTCGAGCGTTCGGACGAGGCCAAGAACCTGCGCCGCGCGTCGTAGCGTCCGCGTTGCTGCGGGTCCGTCGGCTTCAGAAGCCTTCGCGTCGTCGCGCGATCAGCCACAGCGTCGCGCTGAAGCGGCGTAGTGGCCAGACATTCTCCAGCGCGTTCAGCGGCTGCACCGCATCGACGAGACGGCTCATCCACGGACGCCTCCAGGCGGCGGGCAGGCTCGACGGCATCAACTGGTGATGGCCGGCTGCAACGGTTTCAAAACCGTGGTGCAGCAGGCGCTGGCGGAATGCGGCCAATGTATAGCGCCGTGCGTGCGCCTGCGCTGGAAACAGACGCCGCGAGATGAATTCGGTCCAGGAA
>JAAFHE010000786.1 GCA_013298265.1 Lysobacterales bacterium
CGCACCGCACGAGGTATCGGGCAGCGCCACCCGTAGGTGAATTGGTAAAACACACCGTCGTCACGCAGGTAGGAGAACGCACCTTCCAGGATTGCGTGAACCGTTTCCGCAGACATGTTCAACAACGGCAGTCCGCTGACAACGGCGCCGGCCGGTGCGCCATCGAAGATCGCGGCATCTTCCAGCTGTGCCGCATCGATCTGGAGAACGCGTGCTTTCGCAAAGCGTTGCCTGAGCAGGTTGGCAAAGCGCTCGCCGGATTCAATGAGGACAAGTTGGTCCGCATGCAGACCACGGTCGATCAGCGCTTGAGTGAAGACGCCCGTGCCTGCACCAAGTTCGATGACGGGCGCGGCGCTTGCGTCAATCCCGGCCGTGATCAGTTTGGCCAGCGACCGCCCCGAAGGTGCGATGGCGCCGACCCGAAGGGGATCCGTTTTCCAGTCACCGAGGAATGACAGCGTGTCGCGCAGGCTCATGGTCCTGCCCCGCCTTTCTCACACCGGTTCGTGGCGAGGCCGCCGGGACGCGGTCCTGATGCGCGCCGCGGACTGTGTGACGGCGAAGGCATAGCCGACACGACGTCGAGTCGACACGAGGGAGCCGCGCGCATCAGGGCGAGTCTATCGGCGGCCGCAGCAGAACGAGGGTGATAAAGGCGGGTCAAGCCAGGCAGGGAGAGGCGTTTCAGTGACATGGGAGGCCGCGCAGCGGGAAGGTGCCCGCCATTCTGCGCAGCAGGATTGAGGGAACATTGCGCCGGCTCAGCCGGACCGATGCAGGGGAAGCTGCAAACGCAGGTGTGCGCCACCCTGATGCGGCAGTGCCACGACGCTGCCGCCGTGCGCGGTGACGATCTCCCGCACCAGATGCAGGCCAAGGCCAGCACCGTGCTGGCCTGCGGACAGTCGATGGAACGCCTCGAAGATGCGTTCGCGCTCGACGTCCGGAATGCCGTTGCCTTCGTCGACGACATCCAGGCTGCCGTCATCGTGAACCGTTACCGCGATCTGTCCCCGCTGGTTGCCGTGTTGGATGGCGTTGTGCAACAGATTGGCCAGCGCGCGCTGCAAGGCTCCGCGGTCGCCGCGGATGACGCAGGGCTCGTCGGGCGCTTCGAAGACGAGGGTATAGCCGGCGCCAACCGCGAGTGGCGCGATATCCGCAACCACATCGCGCGCCGCAGCGGTCAGGTCGAGCGGCGCAAACGCAGGCGTGATGCCCCGCAAGCGCTGCACGTCCAGCAGTTGCTCCGCGAGGGTCGCCAGCCGCGCAACGTCCTCACGCAGGCGCGACCCTAGCGGGTCTGCTTCGAGCAGTTCGATTCGTGTTCGCAGTATCGCGATGGGCGTGCGCAGCTCATGTGCTGCATCGGCCAGGAACCGCTGCTGGCGCTCATACCCCTGGTCCAATCGTGCCAATGCCTCGTTGATCGCGGTGACCAACGGCATCACCTCGAGCGGGACATCGCCGGTGGGCAGCCGGGTCGCGCGACGATCCACATCAATGCGTCCGGCCTGCATCACCACAGCATGCAGGCCTGCCAGCGCTCGCCGGACGACCAGCGGTGTGGCCAACAGGGTGGCCAGCGCCATGATGGCCAGGAGCGGAAGCATCGGCGTGGCCAGACTGATTCCGATTGCCATCAGATACCGGCCGAGGGGGACTTCGCCGCCAGGGCCGGTCAGTACCTGGATGCGTCCGGCCGGCGAGTCGATCCAACGTAGCTGTGCGGTCGGTCGATCGCCGGACGCATCGGCGAGGTTCCAGCCAAAACGGGCGTTGCCCACTGCATCGAGCGTGTCACCGATGCGCGCGTATTCCGGCGGCACGGTGCCCTCGCTGATGGTGTGTCCCTCCGGGTCGCGCACCGCAAACCACAAGCCGGGGACCTCGCGGCGCAGACGCTCGAGCTCCGGCGTGGAACGTAGCTGCAAGCGGCCTGCATCGTCCCGGATGACGGCCTCGCGCATCGCGTTCACGACGCTGTCTTCGGATTCGAGTTGCAGCAACATTCCGTTGGCGAACAGGACGACAAGAACGACGACGATGGCGATGCACAGCAACACGGCCTGCAAGATCAGCAGACGCTGCACCAGCCGCCAGCGCAGCGATGCAGGAGCGCTCATGGACGCTGCCTGAGCAGATAGCCGACGCCGCGAATAGTGTGGATCTCCACGTCGCATCCGGCTTCGTCAAGCTTGCGGCGCAAGCGGGAGACATGGGTGTCGAGGGCATTCGACTGGATCGCGTCGTCAAATCCGTAAACCGCCTCTTCCAGCGCGTCGCGCAGCACCGTGCGCCCCCGCCGTCGCATCAGAGCCTCCAGCACGAGCAGTTCGCGGCGCGGCAGGTCCAGGGGCGTGACGCCCACACGCGCCTCCCGATGTGCCGCCTCGAAATGCAAAGTGCCGACCTTCAGTACTTCTGCCTCCAGCGAGGCGGGTCTGCGCAGAATTGCGCGCAGGCGCGCCACCAGCTCCTCCACGGCGAACGGTTTTGCCAGGTAGTCGTCCGCACCGCTGTCGAGTCCGGATACACGGTCGTCCAGGTTGCCACTCGCGCTCAGCACGATGACCGGAGTCGACAAACCGTTCGCCCGCCATGTCGCCAGAAGCGCAAGTCCTTCGCC
>JAAFHE010000788.1 GCA_013298265.1 Lysobacterales bacterium
GCGTCGAGTTCGAATGCGACGTGATCGGAGGACAGAAGACCGGCTGGTTCTACGACCAGCACGCCAACCGCGACCGCATGGCGCGTTATGTGTCGGGCAAGCGCGTGCTGGACATCTGCAGCTATCTGGGCGGCTGGGGCCTGCGCGCCGCGGCCATGGGCGCGAGCGAAGTGGTCTGCGTCGACGCTTCGGGGCATGCGGTCGACGCGATCCGCCGCAACATCGAGCGCAACGGCATGGGCGACCGCGTCACCGCGGTCAAGGCCGACGCGTTCGACGAACTCAAGCGCCTGCGCGAACAGCGCGAGCGCTTCGACGTCGTCGTGCTCGATCCGCCGGCCTTCGTCAAACGCAAGAAAGATTTCGCCGAAGGCCGCATCGCCTATCGCCGCCTCAACGAGATGGGCATGCAGGTGCTGTCACGCGACGGCATCCTCATGACGTTCTCGTGCTCCTACCACATGCCACGCGCCGCGCTGCTCGACAGCGTGCAGCAGGCCGCGCGCCATCTCGACCGCCAGGTGCAGGTGCTCGAACAGCTACAGCAGTCCGCCGATCATCCGGTGCATCCGGCGATTGCGGAAACCGATTACCTCAAGGGCTACATCTGCCGCGTGCTGCCGGCCTGACCTGCCGCACCAAGTACCGCGGCCGCCGATACGCTCGCCCTGATGCGCGCTGCTGCCTCGTGTCGGCTCGACGTAGTGTCGGCTACGCCTTGAAGTCCGCGGCGCATATCAGGACGGCGTCTCGAGGGTATTGCTGCGAGAAATGCGGGCTGGCCGTGCGGTACTCGGGTAGTCGTTGTCAGCGCCGTTTGTCGCGGCGCGGTACTGCATGCGGCGGGACTTCGTGCCGGTTACGGGACTGCGCATCGCCGCAAGCGTCGCTGCGCGCTGCTGTCATGCAGCGAACGCATGCGGCAATGGACATCACTGCTGAAAACCGTTCGCGAAGATGGCATCAGGGCCTGACCCGAAATCGACATCGACGCAGGTATAAAAAGCCTCGGCGCTGTCGGAGCGCTGCCACACCGAGTAGATCACGCGCTTGCCCGTAGCGGCCGGCAGGGGGCAGCGCAAATAGTAGTGGCCGTCGGCATTCAGTGCGACGTTGCCGAGGCGGCAGAATTCCTCGACGTCGGCCCAGCGCAGCGGCTGCGTCGGCGACCATTCCGGGCGACTCACGTAGAAGATCCAGTCGCGTGTGGCATGCGGTGCCGTGCCACGGAATGCAAACTCGAATGTGCCGTCGCCACTGGCGGTGATCGGGGTCGTGTGCCAGTCGGTTCGCGGCAGGTCGAGTGACGTGAACAGCGGGTTATTGCCGCTGCAGAGCTTGCCGTCCGCCACGACCGCCTGATGGTTTCCATTGGCGTTGGCCTGGTTGACGCTCATCCAGTCGTAGACGCCAGGTGTGCCACCGTTCTGCCTGATCGCGATGCAGCCCGGGTCAGTCGGATTTTCCGCGCCGTTGAGGTAGCAGTAGTAGATGCGGCTGGGTGGGGTCGTCATGCTGCCGTGCGCGGCCGCCAAGCCGGGCAGGCAGAGCATCGCGGCGGCAAACAATGCGCTGATGCCGCGCACGAAGAAATGCTGGTTCACACTGTTCTCCTTCCCTGCACGCCGCGACGACCGCTGCGGCGTCGCAGGCGGAGCGCGGCTAGTTGGATGTGCCTGTCCCGAGGTGGATAGACAGGGGGCAACGCGTACACGCAAGGCGTGCGAGAAGACGCGGCGGCGGGCGCGGCGTGGTATTGCTTATCGGTATGGGAGCTGCGGCGTATTGTCTACGCCATCAACCGGGCTGCTGTGAGCTAGCACGCAGTTCGTTGTTGTTCCGCGTTGTTTGCGCGACCATCGCGTGCCGGCCGGCATGCGAGCCCAGCCGACAAGGCGGGTGCCGAGTGCCGCCTCTCGATCAAGATAGCTTCCCTGGGTGTTGAGTGTAAAAAGTGATTTTGTTAAATAAGGTAATTTTAGCGTCGATGCCCGCCCCGTGTTTCACGCGTGTGCGGGAATGCAACGGGTAGGTCCGGATGTTCTCAGGATGTCCGGAAGTGTTTCCGCCTGTGCGGGGGATGACCCGGTGCATGCTGGGCGCCGCGCCGTTCGATAGCTGCAGCAGTCCGCTGATCATCCGGTGCATCCAGCCATTGCGGAAACCGACTACCTCAAGGGCTACATCTGCCGCGGGCTGCCGGCGTGACGCGATTCAAACAGGCTGATCAAACCAGTCTGATCAAAACTGGCTGAACGCATCGGCGAAGATGCGATCGCCGGCGCCGGCCGCCAGCGTGATGCTGCCGAGGCGCACGCCGGCGGCGCCTGCGTCCCGCGGCGTGTTCTGCAGCACGATGCCGGGCCGGCCCGCGGCGGCGTCGGCGACGACGAGGCGCACGGTATAGCTGCCGGCGGCGAGGCCGTTCCACTGCAGGCGGCCGCGCCAGGTGCTGGACGCGCCCGGTTCTGCCGTATCCAGCGTGATCGCCAGCGGTGTCGTTGCGCGCACGACGTTGCCGGCATCGAGCAGCTCAAGCCTGGCCTGCGTCGCGTGATACACGGGCGCGCTGCCGCGGTTCGCGAGCTCGAGGCGCCATGGCAACGACGCGCCCTGTGCGACCGGTTCG
>JAAFHE010000079.1 GCA_013298265.1 Lysobacterales bacterium
GACGAACCTGATTCGTTCGCAATCGCCAATCGCACGCCCGCAGCAGCAAGCTTCCCCGCCGCGGCATAGACGGTGTCGTACGACTCCCAGCGCCGCAGCGGCAGGTTGTGCGAAGAGCCCAGGATCACCGCAATGTCGCGCGCCTTCAGCGTCGTGGCGAAGCGCCAGGCGTCCATGCCGCCGACGAGCACGAGACGAACCTGTTCCCGCTCGGCGAAAGCGAGAGTGTCGCGGATCTGCAGCGCATCATCGGCATGCACGAACAGCGGCTGCTTGCGTTCGAGCACGGGCAGCAGCGCGTCCCAGCGCAGGTCGCTGCCTGTCGTCGGTGACTTCTGCCGCGAGACGCGGTAGGCGCGCGCTTCGCGAAATGCGGTGTCGATCGCGGAGAGTTTTGCGCGCAACGACTCGGCGGCTTTTTCCTGCGCCTGCGGCGGCATCCACGGCGGTACGCGCGCGGTCGGCCAGAACAGGTGCACGCCGACCGGATCGACCAGCCGCATCTGCTCCCAGGTCCAGCCATCGGGCTTGATCAGTGCCGACCGGCCGGTCAGCAGACCGTCTTCGCCCGCGCGCGGCACCACATGCACCGTCAGCACACCGTTGGCGCGCGCGACGGCGATCTGCTCGCTGTCGGCATCAATCGCGATCAACGCGCGCGCGCTCGGATTGATCGCGCCGGCTTCGGCGAAATCCAAAGTCGCGCGTACGGCGTCGATCTCGCTGAGGCCGAGCAGGCTGTCAGCGGCGATCAGCCCCGGATAGATACGCTTACCGTCAAGCACGATGCGCTGCGCATTGGGATCGGCATCGACACGCGCGCCGAGCGCGGCAATCTTGCCGTCGCGGATCAGCAGCTCACCGCGTTCGATCACGCCGTGGCTGACCGTGTGCAGATCCGCTCCGGCCAACACCACATCGGCCGCGGAAAAATCGGCCGCGGGCACCTGAAAACAAGAAAACAATGCAGCAAAAGCCAAAAGACCCGTGCGCTTCATCAGTGCGCCTCCTGCGCCGAACACGTATTCACCGGTTCGCTATTGTGGTAAGGGCCGCGCAGATTGGCGTAGTGCACAGCATCGGTGTCGAACTGCTCGCCTAGCTGCGGCTCTGCCGGCTTGTCGCCGTCTTTCTTTTCGCCGTCCTTTTTGTCTTTCTTGGCCAGTGCCTTGATGCGTTCGGGCAGTGCCTTGGCGATCAGACGCTCGCGTTCGGCATTGATGCGCGCGCGCTCGGCCAGGTCTTCGTCGCGGTCGAAATACTTACGTCCGTCGATCCATGTCTGCTCCGTACGCGCGAATGCCGACAGCGGACTCGCGCTCCAGAGCACGAAATCGGCGTCCTTGCCCGGCTCCAGCGAACCAACCTTCTCCGCTACGCGCAGTTGCTTGGCCGGGTTCAGTGTCACGAGGTTCAGGGCATCCGTTTCACTGAGACCGCCATATTTGATGGCCTTTGCAGCCTCGGTGTTGAGGTGACGGATGAGCTCGTCGGAATCGGAATTGAAGCTCGCAACCACACCCTGGGACTGCAGCAGCGCTGCGTTGTGCGGAATAGCGTCCTGCACTTCCATCTTGTAGGCCCACCAGTCGCTGAAACCCGAGGCACCGGCGCCCAACTCGGCCAGCACGTCGGCGACCTTGTAGCCTTCGAGTATGTGCTGGAACACCGGCACGATCCTGAAACGTTGGGCGATGCGCGCAAACGCGAGGATCTCGTCCTGGCGGTAGCTGTGGATGTGCACGACGCGTTTGCCCGCCAAAACTTGGGCCAGCGCTTCCAGACGCAGATCGCGTCGCGGCGGCGCAGCGTTCTTGCGCAGCTTGCCCCGCCCATCGGCATAGTCCTGTGCGGCCAGGAAGCTGTCGAGGATGACCTGCTCTACACCCATGCGTGTCTGGGGATAGCGCTGGTTGAATTGCGGCCCCCAGTTCGCCTGCTTGACGTTTTCGCCCAGCGCGAACTTGATCGTTTCCGGCGCCGCGGTGAAGCGCAGTCCGCCCGCGTCGCTCCCCCAGCGCAGCTTGATCACCTGACCCTGCCCGCCGATGGGGTTGGCCGAACCGTGCAACAGTTGCGCGGCAGTGACGCCGCCAGCCAGCGCGCGGTAGACGCTTATGTCGGTGGCATCGATCACATCGCCGATGCGTACCTCGCTGGTCACTGCGTGGGTGCCTTCGTTGACGCCCTTGGCCACGGCCATGTGCGAGTGCGTATCAATGATGCCGGGAGTGATGTGCTTGCCGCGTGCGTCGATCTCGATCGCGCCGGCGGGCGCCTTGAGGTCGCGACCGACCGCAACGATGCGGCCGTCGGCGATAGCGAGATCGGCATCATCGAGCCGGCCCTGCGCAGACTGCGTCCAGACAGTCGCATGACGCAAAACGACATTCTGTACTTTGGGCAATTGCAGACGGCCGAACTCACCAGCCGGGAAGCGCGCGTCGACCGGCGGCAGCGCAGGCACGGACGGTGGTTTCGCCACAACGCGGGGTTTGGCCGCAGTCTGTGCTGCGCGGACCTGGAACTCGCGCTCGCCGTCGACGAGACCGCGTCCGTCAGCACCGCCGTTGCGTAGCGCGAGACTGACCGGGAAACGTTCGGCACGCTGGCCGAGCAACGCGCCCGGTGGATACAGCGTCAGATGACGTCCGCTGTAAACGACCGGAAAACTCTGGTTGCCGGCCTTGGCGCTTAGCTCGCCGATGTCGCCACTGATTTCCAGCGCAGTCGGCCCGTTCAGACCGGTCCAGCGCAACTCCCAGTCGCCACGCGGATCGGCAGCGGCGCTGTCAAGCAGCACATAGCGCTCGCCGTCGATCCAGGATTCATAGATACGCGCCTTGTCGGAACGGAACAGGTCGGCATCGGCGACGAGCAGTTGCGCCGCCTTGCCGGGCTCTAGACTGCCAAGCTGCGCACTCACTCCCAACATCGCCGCGGGCTGCACCGTCAGCGCGGCAAGTGCGTACTGCTCGTCGAGTCCGCTCGCGACCGCCTTGCGCAACTGACTCCAGAATTGTTCCTCGGGCTTCTTCAGGCCCGCGGCCGTCAGCGCGAATGGAATGCCCGCATCGGCCAGCCTGCGCGCGTTGAACGGTGCGGCTTCCCAGTGCTCCAGATCCGACAGCGCGACTTCGAGTGAGCGCTCGGGGTCTTCCACGAACGGCGCTTCAACAAAATTCAGCGGCACGATCACCGGTACCGCCGCGTTCTTCAGGCGCGCGATATCGCGGTATTCACGACCATTGCCTTCTATCACAAGCTTGAGTCTGAACTCGCTCGCAATTTCCAGAACGCGGGCGTAATCAAGTTCGTCCTCAGCAGCGAAAACCACGGTCTGCCGCGAAGCCAGACTATCCTGCAATGCATCCAGCGCGAAGTTGGCCTCGCTGCGCGGCGAACCGGTGTTCTTCGCCGACCACGCCAGATAGTCGCGCTGCCAAGCTGCGTCGTACCAGGTCTGACGGACCAGCGCGATTGATCCCATCAGCGAGGCGGGATATTCCGCCGACGGATAGCGGCTGAATTCGAAGGCGAGATGCTGGGCCACGCGCGGCTTGAGCAGAACGTCGTTGAGGCGTGGCGAATCCGCAAGACTCAGCAGCGCGCTCTGACCGCGGAACACGCCCTTGTCCGGCGCACTGAGCACGCTCGTGAAGCCGAGCTTGCGCAGCGCTTCGGCCTTTTTCGGATCAGGCTGCAATTGCTGCGACAGGTCGCGCTCCGGCCGCACCCTGCTGTTCCAGTGGCGGGCACCTTGCTGCGGCGTCGGCGTATACGGCATCGCAACAGCGGGCGGCATGCTTGCAGGCGTGGCGTCGCTGGTCTGAGCATAGTTGCTGTCCGCGTCGATGAGCCCGGCGAAGATGGTCTTCCCGCCAAGATCAATGGCAAGCGCGCCGTCAGGCACGAGGACGGAGGCGCCCGCAGAAACAATGACGCCATCACGCATCACGAGAGTGCCATCATTGACGACGACTCCCGGCTTGATGACAAGCCGCGCGTGCGTCAGTGCGATCAGGCCCGGCGTGTTGTCGCGCAATCCTTCGATCGGATCGATTGTGGGCAGCTGCGCCGCCGCGACCCAGCCTGCAGCCCCGCAGCAGATTGCGCCAGCGATTGCTGCCCGCAGATAACGTCGTGTCGTCGCCATCCCTGTCACCCCATGCAAGCCGGCAAACCGAGAGCATAGCCACCTTGCCGCGCAAGACACAGGACGAAAGTCATGGTTGCGACCCAGGTCTATGCGACCGCTCTGTATCGGCCGGGGAATCGGGACAGCGAAACGGCTGCGCGATGCGGTAGCGCAGGCCTCCCTCTTTGGCAATTGCGCGACTGGGCAACCGGCTCGCCCGGCTTCGGACGCCGGGCAGAGCAATACGGACTCGTGCGTGCTACTCGCACGCCATACCGGGCCGTGCTTCAGTTCCCCGTCGACGTCACCGGCGCGGACTGGGTCTGCTTGCGCACGATGAGCATGGCCATCTCGATCGACTGCTCGTAGTTGAGACGAGGATCGACGTTCGACTTGTACGCGCGCGCAAGGTCCGTTTCGGTCAGGTCGCGGGCACCGCCTAGACATTCGGTCACATTTTCGCCGGTGAGCTCCAGGTGCACGCCGCCCAGGCGCGTGCCACAGGTCGCGTGAATGTCAAAGGCGCGATCGAGTTCATTACGGATATTTTCGAAGCGGCGCGTCTTGATGCCTGACGAGGTAGCCTCGGTGTTTCCGTGCATCGGATCGCAGCTCCACAGCACGCGCGCACCTTCGGCCCTCACCGCTTCAACCAGCGGCGGCAGGTGCTGTTCAATCTTCTCGGCACCCATCCGGTGCAGCAAGGTCAGGCGGCCCGGTTCGTTGTCCGGGTTCAGCGTGGCGACCAGGCGCTTGAGCTGGTCCGGCTTCACCGAGGGTCCGATCTTGACCGCGACCGGATTGCGGATGCCGCGGAAATACTCGACATGTGCTCCGTCGACGTCGGCGGTGCGCATGCCGATCCAGGGGAAATGCGTCGAGAGGTTGAACCAGCCCCACTGGCGCGGCACCTGTCGCGTCTGCGCCTGTTCGTAATGCAGTACCAGCGCCTCGTGCGAGGTGTAGAAATCCACCCGCGAGAAACTGCCGATCGGAGCACCATGCAGGGTTTCCATGAAGCGCAGCGAATCGCCGATTGACTCGACCATACGCTGGTACTCGTTCATCAGCGGCGAGTACCGGACCCAGTCCAGGTCCCAGTACTCGGGATGGTGCAGATCGGCAAAACCACCATCGATCAGGGCGCGCACGAAGTTCATCGTCAGCGCAGAATGCGAATGACCCTCGACCAGACGCTGTGGATCAGGTCGCCGCGCCGTCGGCGAAAACTCCAGCGCATTGACGATATCGCCGCGGTAACAGGGCAAGGTTACGCCGTCGCGGGTTTCCGTATCGGCCGACCGCGGCTTGGCATACTGGCCGGCAAAGCGACCCACGCGTACGACCGGCAGCTTGAGGCCGTGCGTGAGCACGAGACTCATCTGCAGCAGGACTTTTAGCCGGTTGGAGATCAGCGCCGACGAGCAATCGTCGAAACTCTCGGCGCAGTCACCGCCCTGCAGCAGAAAACGTCGCCCTTCCTGAGCTTCCGCGATCTGCTTGCGCAGTGCAATGACCTCCCAGGATGTCACCAGCGGCGGCAATGCGCGGAGCTTCGCCAGTGCGCGCTCGAGTTCCACAGCATCGGAATAGCTGGGCTGCTGCACGGCCGCACGGGACAGCCAGGACGAGGGGCTCCAGTCCTTGGCTTCGCGCACGGGATGGATGTGGCGCTCAATCTGACTCATGACACGGCCTTGCTGCGATGCGGAAAACGATCTTGCCACACCGCCACAACGGCGCAAGCGCATGAGGCCCGGCATCTGCGCATATGGCGATTTACCGTAACGACGCGTACGGACGAGGCTGCTTGCGCCAAGCGGCAATCAACGCAAACAGGGTCAGAGCGACAAACCAGATCACGCACCAGGCAGGCATCGACAAGCCGAGAAATGTCCAGTCGATCTTTGCGCATTCCCCGGAGCCGGTCAGAACCTTGCGCAAGGTTTCCATGAGTGGAAATGCATCGAGCATGTAGTTCAAGCCAGGTCCGCAGGCCGGCACCTCGTCGGCCGGCAGCGTGGTCAGCCAGACATGACGACCCGCGATTAGCGCTCCGGCGACACCGCCGATACTCACCAGTACGGCGTAAAATTTGCGCCCCGCCGCACGCGGGCCATGCAGCGCGCCGAGCAGGAAGAACACACCCATCGCAAAGAACGCGACGCGCTGCAGGATGCAGAGGGGGCACGGATCCTTGCCGAGCTGGAACTGGGCGAAGAACGCGTAGCCCAGTAGTGCGGCGACGCAGATCGCGCCGAACAGATAGTGAATGCGGAACGACCACGCAAATGGATTCAGTTTCATGGGACCGGTGACTCTCCTCCGAAGTGGGCGCAAGCGACAAACAGCAAGTATCGGCGCAGTGGCGGATGGACCGCCAGTACCTCGGAAAGTGCCAGGATTGCGGCGAGTTGCCACGCCGTTACGGCAAGGCGTGCAGCCATGTAGCTCGATTCGACGCGCGACTCGCGCGTACAAAAAAGCCTGGGCTGTCGCCAGCCCAGGCTTTGATCGAAACAAGTACTGCTATTACTCGGCTGCTTCAGCTACAGCGACCGGACGGTCGACCAGCTCGACGTAGGCCATCGGCGCATTGTCGCCAGCACGGAAACCGCACTTCAGAATACGCAGGTAGCCGCCTTTGCGCTCGCGATAACGCGGCCCGAGGTCGACAAACAGCTTGCCTACAGCGACTTTGTCGCGCAGACGCGCGAAAGCCAGACGACGATTGGCAACGCCGTCGGTCTTTGCCAGCGTGATCAGCGGTTCAGCGACGCGACGCAGTTCCTTCGCCTTGGGCAAGGTTGTCTTGATCAGCTCATGCTTGAACAGCGACGAAGCCATGTTCTTGAACATTGCTTCGCGGTGGCTGCTGGTCCGGTTGAGCTTACGGCCCGATTTCATGTGACGCATGGTCGTATTTCCTTCGTGATCCCAGCCGGGATCAGCCCATCATGCCGTGGGTCAGACCCATCGGCGGCCAGTTCTCGAGCTTCATGCCGAGCGACAAGCCACGCGCACCCAGCACGTCCTTGATCTCGGTGAGCGACTTCTTGCCCAGATTGGGCGTCTTGAGCAGTTCGACTTCCGTCTTCTGCACCAGATCGCCAATGTAATAAATGCTCTCGGCCTTGAGGCAGTTGGCCGAACGCACGGTCAGCTCCAGATCGTCGATCGGGCGCAGCAGCAACGGATCAACGCCGCCCTTCTCCGCCTTCGTATCGGCACTTTCACGACGCGTGAAATCGCCAAATACCGACAACTGATCCTGCACGATTTCCGCAGCCTTGCGGACGGCATCCTCAGCATCGATCGTGCCGTTCGTCTCGACATCCAACACCAGCTTGTCGAGATCGGTGCGCTGCTCGACGCGTGCCGCATCCACTTCATACGCTACGCGGCGCACCGGGCAGAACGAGGCATCGAGCTGCAGTCGACCAATAGGACGCGACTCTTCTTCCGGCAGACGACGCGCAGTTGCCGGCTGATAGCCGACGCCGCGAACGATCTTGAGCCGCATGTTGAGCGTGATGTCCTTGGTCAGATGGCAGATCACATGTTCAGGATTCACGATCTCGACATTGTGATCGACCTTTATGTCGCCAGCGGTGACGACACCTTTGCCCTTACGGGACAGGCTCAACGTCGCCTCGTCCTGTCCGTGCATGCGGATCGCGACGTCCTTGAGGTTAAGCAGGACCTCGATAACGTCCTCCTGCAAACCTTCAAGTGTCGTGTACTCGTGCAGCACGCCATCGATCTCGACTTCGGTGATGGCCGCGCCCGGAATGGACGACAACAACACGCGACGCAGCGCGTTGCCGAGCGTGTGGCCGAAACCGCGTTCAAGCGGTTCGACAATCACCTTGGCGCGATTAGCGCCGACGCGCTCCACGCCAATACCGCGGGCGCGCAGAACGGTGGTAGACGAATGGGCCATGTACCCGACTCTCCAGAATTACTTCGAATAAAGTTCGACGATCAGCGCTTCGTTGATGTCGGAAGGCAGATCCGAGCGCTCCGGCACCGACTTGAACAGACCGCTGAACTTCTTCGCATCGACTTCGACCCAGTTGGGTGCCAGATCCATCTCCTGGGAGAGAGTCAGGGCTTCCTGGATGCGCAGCTGTGCGCGCGAGTTCTCGCTGATCGTGATCTGGTCGCCGGCCTTGACCTGGAACGAAGCCAGGTTGACCTTCTTGCCGTTGACTTCGATCGCTTTGTGCGACACGAGCTGACGCGCCTGAGTACGGGTAACCGCAAAACCCATGCGGTAGACGACGTTGTCGAGACGCTGTTCCAGCATCTGCAAGAGCGACTCGCCAGTGTTGCCTTTCTTGCGCGACGCCTTGGTGTAGTAGCTGCGGAACTGGCGTTCGAGCAAACCGTAGATCCGCTTGACCTTCTGCTTCT
Source organism: Lysobacterales bacterium (assembly GCA_013298265.1). Taxonomy (GTDB): domain Bacteria; phylum Pseudomonadota; class Gammaproteobacteria; order Xanthomonadales; family Rhodanobacteraceae; genus Tahibacter. The sequence goes on from JAAFHE010000079.1 coordinate 8,555, forward strand.
CACGCAACTGCACCGCGTAGTCAGACAGCTTGCCCTTGCGGGCGGCGCCGTGCTGGCCGGGCTTCTGCTCAAGCTTGCACTTCGAATCGAGCGCGCGGGCCGGACTCTTGAGACTCAGGTCAGCGCCTTCACGACGTGCCAGCTTGCAGGTGGGACCGATATAACGTGCCATTTCGGAGCTCCTTACACGCGGCGACGCTTGGGCGGACGACAGCCGTTATGCGGAATCGGCGTGACGTCAATGATGTTGGTGACTTTGTAGCCCAGCGCGTTCAAAGAGCGCACGGCCGATTCGCGACCTGGGCCAGGGCCCTTGATGCGAACCTCAAGAGTCTTCAGACCGTAGTCGAGTGCAGCGCGGCCAGCCTTCTCGGCGGCCACCTGCGCAGCGAACGGGGTCGACTTGCGGGAACCGCGAAAGCCCGCACCGCCGGAGGTCGCCCAGGACAATGCATTGCCCTGGCGGTCGGTAATCGTGATGACGGTGTTATTGAAGGAGGCCTGCACATGCACGATACCGTCGGTAACGACACGCTTGATCTTCTTCTTGGTCTTGCCTGCTGCCGGCTTATTCATGAGTTCTGTCCGAATCCATTACTTCTTGATCGCGCGACGCGGACCCTTGCGGGTGCGGGCGTTGGTGCGGGTACGCTGACCGCGCACGGGCAGACCGCGACGATGACGCAGGCCGCGATAGCAGCCCAGATCAATCAGGCGCTTGATGCTCATGCCCACTTCACGGCGAAGGTCGCCTTCGACTGTGTACTTGGCGATCTCATGGCGCAGCTTTTCGACTTCTGCCTCAGTCAAGTCCTTGATCTTGGCGGAAGATTTGACACCGGTTGATTCGCAAACTTTCTTCGACCGCGAGCGGCCGATGCCGTAAATACTCTGCAAACCGACCCAGACATGCTTCTGGACCGGCAGGTTGACACCTGCAATGCGCGCCATGTAAATCTCTCCGAAACGGGCTTAAAGCGCAGTGAACTGAAAATTGTACCTTGATTCGCGGGGTTTTACAAATCCCGCCACGGAGCAAGCTCCGAGGTAACTCCTGTGCCCTGCATTCTGGCAGGGACTACGCGACTCAACGGCCGCGCAAATTCGACTTCTTCAACAAGCTGCCGTACTGGTGCGACACCAGGTGAGCCTGAACCTGTGCGGTGAAATCCATCACCACGACGACCACGATCAAAAGCGACGTACCACCGAAATAGAACGGCACATTCCAGGCGTTGCGCAGTATGTCGGGAATCAGACAGACGGCAACCAAGTAGACCGCGCCGGCGGCAGTCAGATGAGTCAATACGCGATCGATATAGTCGGCCGTGGACTTTCCCGGACGAATTCCCGGTATCAGCGCACCCTGCTTCTTCAAGTTGTCGGCAGTTTCCTGCGAGTTGAATACCAACGCCGTATAGAAGAACGCGAAGACCACGATCAACACTGCGAACACAATCATGTAGATCGGCTGCCCCGGGGTCAGCCCGGTGGTGAGGATCTGCAGCCAACGCACCTCGCCCGACTGGCTGAACCAGGTCGCGGCCGTA
>JAAFHE010000808.1 GCA_013298265.1 Lysobacterales bacterium
AAGACCTTCGGCGTGCTGTTCGCGCGGCATGCGGTGTTGCGCACGGTATTCGGTCTCAAGAACGACCGTCCGATCCAGATCGTCGGCGCGGTACCGGACACGGCGATTCAGATCGAGGATCTGTCCGGTTTGGCGCTGCCGGAGCAGGCGCGGCGCGCGCAAGAGCTGGTCACGCAGGAGGCCACCACGCCGTTCGATCTCTGTGCCGGCCCCGTGTTCCGGGTCAAATTGCTACGGATGAGCGAGATGGAACATCTGGTGCTGATGACGGCGCACCACATCGTCTGCGACGGCTGGTCGATCGAGTTGATGAAGCAGGAGATCGGCCAGCTTTATCAGGCCTTCGCCAGCGGCGACGAGCCGAGTTTGCCGCAACTGCCGGTGCAATACGCCGACTACGCCCGCTGGCAGCGAGAACAGATGCGCGGCGAGTACGCGCAGGTGCACTTGGGCTATTGGCGGCGCACTTTGGGTGGCGCGTCCGCGCCGCGCGACTTGCCGACCGATCGGCCCCGGACCGCGAACCCCAACCTTCGCGGCGAATACCGGCATTTCGCGCTGCCCGAGGATTTGGCGCGGGATCTTCGCCAGTTGAGCCGGCAGGAAGGCGCGACGCTGTTCATGACTTTGCTGGCAGTGTTCGACGTGCTGTTGGCCCGGCACACGGGCGGCGACGACATCGTGGTCGGTTCGGCCATCGCCGGTCGCGGCCCGATCGAGGTCGAGCGACTGATCGGCTGTTTCGTCAACATGCTGGTGTTGCGCACCGACCTCTCAGGCGACCCGCGCTTTCGCGAGCTGTTGGCGCGGGTCAAGGAAATGAGCCTGGCCGCCTACGCTCACCAGGATCTGCCGTTCGACCTGCTTGTTGACGAGCTGAAACCGGAACGGCGTCCCGGTCGCCCGCCGTTCTTCCAGGTCGCGTTCGGATTGCAGAACCAGCACAAGCTGTTGATCGACGCAGCAGGGCTGACGCTGGCGCCGTATCCGGTGAAGAACGAGGCGGTCCGCTACGACCTGACCGTCTGGGTCTACGAGGACTTGGATGCGCTGGAGGTCAAGTGGACCTACCGCAGCGATCTGTTCGATGCGCAGACCATCGAGCGGTTGCAGGCTCACTACGTCTCGCTGCTACGCAGCGCCGTAGCCGCCCCCGACGCCAGGGTTTCGAGCCTGGAAATGCGTTCGGATGCCGAGCGCGAGCAGATCCGCTCGAGCACCTTGGAGCAGTCGGGCACTCGCCAGGGACAATTTTCCGGTACCCGCAGTAAGCCGATCGCGCTGCCGGCTGAAGATCAGACGAACGGCCGCGCGAAAGTCGATGCGAGCGAGCCGGTGAACGAGCAGGAGGCACTGACCGTGAGCGAATCGCAAAAAACGCATCAGGCCGGCGAGTCGTTGTTCAAGCGTCGGAAATCGATCCGCATCTCGCAGGAGACTTTGGTCAAGACCGGATTCCACGAGAACTGCGGACCGTGCCCGCTGGTGGTGCAGCCGGTGGTGGAAGGACTCAATCTGGCGGCTTGGGCGGACAGCAACATCCGTTTCATCGACGACCGGCTCGACGTGCATGGCGCGATCTTGTTCCGCGGCTTCCGGCTGCCAGAAGTGGCGGAGTTCGAGCGGTTCGTGAGAGTCACCAGCGGCGAGCCGCTGACCTACAGCGAACGCTCCTCGCCGCGCAGCCACGTGCGCGGGGCGATCTACACCTCCACCGACCACCCGCCGGAATATCCGATCTTTCTGCACAACGAGCAGTCGTACAACGTCACCTTCCCAGCGCGCATCTTCTTCCATTGCCTGGTCGCCAGCGAGACTGGCGGGCAGACGCCGATCGCCGACACCCGGCGGGTGCTGCGGCGGATATCGGCACAGACCCGCGATCGCTTCGAGCGCAGTGGCTACATGTACGTGCGCAACTTCGGCGATGGCCTGGGCTTGAGCTGGCAGACGGCGTTCCAGACCACCGACCCGGCAGCGGTGGAAGCGTATTGCCGCGCCAACGACATTGAATACGAATGGAAGGGCGAAGGCCGGCTGAAGACCTGGCAGGTGCGCCGGGTCACCGCGCGGCATGCGAAAACCGGGGAGACAGTGTGGTTCAACCACGCCACCTTCTTTCATGTCTCGACCTTGGACGCGCAGATACAAGAGCGGTTGCGCGCCGAGTTCGGCGACGACGCGCTGCCTAACCAGACCTACTACGGCGACGGCACGCCGATTCCACCGGACGTGCTGCAGGAACTGCGCGACGCCTACCTGGCCGAGAAGACCAGTTTTCCCTGGCAGGAGGGCGACACGCTGATGCTGGACAACATGCTGTGCGCACACGGGCGCGAGCCCTACACCGGCGCGCGCAAGGTCGTGGTCGGCATGGCGCGGGCCAGCGACTGGTCGGACGTGTGATCCCTGAGACGAGGAACCGGGCAATGAGCGTGAGCATTCCGAGCAGGCGCAAGGGCATCAGGTTGTCGGATCGCGACTTGGTTCGGTTCGGCTATCTGCACGGATTGGAGGGCTTTCCGCTCGTGGTGTCGCCCGGCATCAGCGACCTGAATCTGGCCACGTGGGCCG
>JAAFHE010000789.1 GCA_013298265.1 Lysobacterales bacterium
GGCCGGCCGTTCGACGTCAGCGCCGCGCAGCTGCGCGCGATGCCGGTAGGACAGCTACTCGCTGTTCTAGGCGAACACGGCATCAATCTGGACACTGAGCAGTACGCAACGCTGTACGGCGTTTTCCAGGCCAGCCGGCGCAGCTATCAGACCTACCGACCGCAGCCCTTGCCGCACGAGATCGACGTGCTGCTGTTCCGTGCGACCCGGCCGCTGGCCGGGGCGGCGCAGTGGCCGCCGGACTGTGGCTGGAATGCCGTCCTCTCGCGTGCGGCGCGGGTCCATGAGCTCGACGCGGATCACTACTCGGTGCTACGCGGCGCGGCCGTACAGGCACTGGCCGGTGTGCTGATGCCCAGCGGCGGCGTCGCGGCCGGGCTGGTCTCGTAGTGTTGCCGACGCACATCAGCCCAGGCGGTGTGCGTCGGGTACGCGCAGGAGCCAACTCCCGCGCTGCTCGTCTTTGCAATGCAAGCCCAGTTTCAGGACTGGCCGGTCTCGATTCCGGGACTGGTTCTTGCGGATACTTCATAAGTATGTGTTTTTAAGATAAATATTCATTGGCACAAGGGTTGCTGTACGGCGGGTATGGACTACGCCCGTGAAAAAACGAAATCCCGCTTCAACAAGCGCACCGTCATCGCAGCGATTGCAGTCTGCGCACTGCTGGGCGGCGGCCTCACGCTCGCGCGCATCGACTTCAGCACCCAGCGTGTGGAACGCCGCAAGGTCACCGTTGATACGGTCAAGCGCGGTGCGCTGGAAATCAAAGTGCATGCGAACGGCCGGCTGCTGCCGCGCAACGTGGAATACATCGCCTCGCAGGTAACCGGCCGCGTCGCCAAGGCGGCGGTCAAGCCCGGCGACGTGGTCAAGGCCGGCGACGTGCTGGTGGAACTGGGCAATCCGCAGTTGGTCGCGAGTGCGGACGAAGCCGAATCCGCGTGGGAAGGCGCTGTCAACGAAGCGAAGGCAACGGAGGCCGAACAGCGCGCGAACCTGCTGAACCAGGAATCCGTGTTGACGGCGGCCAAGTTCGACATGCAGAAAGCGCAGGGCCGCCTGGCCGCGGAAACGAAACTGTTGGGTCGCGGCATCGTGTCGGAGATCGACTACGACAACAGCAAGCTCACAGTGGCCCAGACCACCGAGCAGTACGCGCTCGAGCAGAACCGCTTCAAGGCGATACGCGACAACGTGAAAGTGCAGCTCGACGTCAAGCAGTCCCGCGTCGACGAGCTGGCGAAGGCGTTGAGTCGAGCCCGCGACCAGGTTGCGAACCTGCACATCGTCGCCGGCATCGACGGCGTGGTGCAGGAGATCTCGGTCGATGTCGGCCAGCAGTTGCAGCCCGGCACACCGATAGGTCGCATTGCCCAACCCGACCAGTTGTACGCAGAGCTGCGCGTGCCGGCCCGTGAAGCGACCGAAGTGCAGATCGGCCAGAACGTCGTCGTCGACACGCGCAACGGCACCATCGACGGCACAGTGACACGCGTCGACCCCGCGGTCACCGACGGCACCGTGATCGTCGATGTGGACCTCAAGGGCGCGATTCCCGCCGGCGCGCGACCGCAGCTGCCGGTGGAAGGCGTGGTGTACCTGAGCCAACTACCCGACACCTTGTACGTGGGCCGGCCGGCCTACGTGAAAACCAATGCGTCGATCGCCGTCTACAGGCTCGATTCCGGAGGCGTTTACGCGACGCGCGTGCCGATCCAGGCCGGCAAGGTTTCGCTCGACTACCTGCAAGTGCTGGCCGGCCTGGAGGCAGGCGATCGCATCATCACGTCGGAAACGGGTGAATGGCAGGGCAAGGAACGCATTCTCCTCAACTGAGCCGCCGCGGCCGCTCCGACCGCGTGGCTGGCTGTCACAGGACACGGTGAGCGTCGAAATTTCCAGTCGTTTTTCAAAAACGGCCGTGTTTCAACTAACTAACACAAAGTGAGCCAGTCAATGCTGACGAACCTGTGGTTCGACCTGAGATACGCTCTGCGCCTGCTGCGCAAGACCATGACGCACTCGCTGCTGTCCGCGCTGGTCGTCGCGCTCAGCGTCGGTCTTGCACTGTTCGTCTTCGTCATGGACTATGCCATCGCGTTCAAGCCGTTGCCGTTCAGCGATTCGGGCAACTGGCTCAGCGTGCAGATTTCGCCAAAGGCGACTGAACGCGCCCGTCCGCGCCTGGATTCGTATACCTACCAGGAACTGCTCAATCGGCGCCGTGTGGTCAACCACATCGGCGCTTTCGCCGGGCGCGAGGCGGTGCTCAGCGAAGGCGAGGAGAGCAACACCTTACGTGCCGCACTGATCAGCCCGAGCCTGTTCACGGCCATGGCCGTGCCACCGCAGCTGGGACGGCTGTTCAATGCAACCGACGGGCAGGCCGGTTCGGCACCGGTTGTGATCCTGAGCCATGAAGCATGGCAGAAGTATTTCGCCGCCGACGCGTCCATCGTCGGCAAGCAGGTCCGCATCGACGCGCAGCCGATGCAGGTCGTCGCGGTGATGCCGAAAGACTTCTATGCGTTCCAGGATTTCGAGGTCTGGTTACCCTTGAGCCTGCAGCCGCTGGCGGCGCCGGCGGATTCGACGCTGAGCCTTTCCGCGCTGGTGCGCCTGGAG
>JAAFHE010000790.1 GCA_013298265.1 Lysobacterales bacterium
TGCGGGTACCGGTGGGCTGCAGAGAAAGCAGGAAGATTCGGGAGTCAACCTGAACCCGTTTCGCCGCTCCGAGTGTATCCGCAAGGTCTACGTGTAAATCAATACTTGTCGGCGTAGTTTCTCTGGGGGCGACGTTGAAAAGCTGTTCACGTTTGTCTATTCGGTTTCTGGCGCGTCGCACAACAGATGCGCCGAGCCTTGAGTGTTGTCCTTAGCGCTTTCCGTAGCATCTCGTTCTGCCTCTGCAGATAAAGGCATCTCTCCCGCAGATGTGATTGCCGCTGGTCTTGCCGATTGCTGTCGAGGGGACGGCCGATAGCGAGGCCAATGGGTATTGATCGTCTGGCATGGGGTGCTCGAGTGATTTTCACTCAACGGCGGGTGAGCGCGCGCCGATCGATGACTGATTTCCAGCGGCTGCTGTGTGCCGGACAGTCGACGCACCCTGTTTTTCAATCGCGCGTGACTGCCAGTCTGTCAGTGCTGCGCGATGACAAGTCATTGATGGGAAAAAATCACGCATCGCTGGGTAGCGTTGCCGCGGACGCCTCCCCGTGAAGGGGAGGCGTCGGGTAGCCGGATCCGGGTGAACAGCGATCTGTCAGACCGCTCAGTTGCAACTACGTCCCGTAGCCGCCCAGCTATTGCCGCTGCTGCAGCTGTAGATCTGGCGGTTGGTGCCGCAGACCTGGTAGCCGCAGTACGTCCCATTGGTATCGATGGTGGCGCCGCCGAGGTGGATGCCGCCCGAGCAGCGGCAGCTATTGTTGTAGGTTGCGCAGATGCCGTTGCGCAGCGCGTTGCAGCCGGCCGCATCCAGGCCGCACCAGTTGGCGACGATCGCGTCGCGGTTCCAGCAGGCCGTGTTCCAGCCGTTGCTCTGGAAGAACGGCAGGATGTCCGTGCGCGCGCCGAGCATGCACTGGGTCAGCGCCGTGCCGCAGGAGGCCTGGCCCAAGGCCACCGACTGCTGCGGCGAATTGCCGAACCACTCGATGCCGTCGCGCACCATGCGGCCCTGGAAGGTCGCGTTGGATCCCGAGGTCGGTGCGCGCGCATCGACCGGATACGTCGTCGTCGCGTTGTTGCCCACGTTGCCGCAGGTATACACGCGCGCATCCAGCACACTGTTGCCGTAGCCGCCGCAGCCGGTGAACGCCGAGAACATGAACCCGTTGGCGCCGACCGCGCCGAAGCGATACCAGTTGGCCGAGCCTGAGCCGGTCCAGGTCTCCGCACCGGTGTTCGTGACGGTCGCGGTGAAGCGGCGGATTTCGCCCGGCATCATGAACGACGGAATGCCCGAATAGCTCACACTGGCGTTGCGCGCCGGCAGCACGATCGACGGCTGCGAATCCAGCCAGTACTGGCGCCAGGTTCCGCTGTAGCACAGTGAACTTCTCCACCATCCGTCCTGCGACGGCGCCACGGCGGGGTGGCACTGCTGGCCGCCGCGGATCCAGGGCGACGGCGAGTCGACGAAGTACATCACCGCTTTGATCTGGCCGCCGTTGGCCGCGTTGAAATCGCGCACCTTGCTCAGCACGCCGTTGAAATAGGCGGCGCTCGGCGCGACCGGCAGGGGGTTGTTTTCGCTGGCGCCGGCGTTGAACTCGGTGATGTAGACCGGTTTGTTGCGCACGTTGGCGTTGCTCGCGTTGTTGATGGCGCTGAGCTGCCAGCGGAAATCACCGTCGAATGCTGTATCGGTCTGGCCGTAGGCATGGATAGCGAAGCCGTCGACGGTCGAGCCCATGGCACCGAACATCTCGGAGTAGAAGGTCGGACAGGTGCCGTCGAAGCACCCGCCCGGGCCGGACGCGAACAGGTTGCGCGCGCCCAGCGCGCCGGCATTCCAGCGGGTGATGTAGCACTGGTAGATGCGCCCGTAGGCGCGGCCGCCGATGCCCCATTCCGCGGCCAGGTTCGGCTCGTTGCCGAGCAGGTAGCCGCCGACTGCGGCGGCGTTGGCCGCGTTAGCACTGTTGGCCTCGGTGTCCAGTGCGCTCATCAGGCCGTTGATGCCGCTGCAGTCGGTGAAGGTGGCTGCATTGAGCAGCGCTTTTTCCGCCGCCGTCGGCTTGGCGTCGTAGCCGATGCGGAACAGTGTCCTGATGCCGTACTGGCTCCACAGTGTGTTGTAGTTGGCCGACCAACTGCTCATGGAAGGCGCGTCGCGGGCGAATTCGAGGTTCCAGCCGACGCGGCGCGGGTCTGTCGGCGGCACGTTGCTGTAGGTGTGATCGGTGCGCAGCCAGTTGGCGCCTTTGATCTGCGCCGAGGCGTCTGTGGAAAACAGACAAGGCAGGATCAGCGCGGCCAGGCTGGCCGCGTTGCGGAAGCGTTTCATGGTGTGTCCTCGCAGGATGTAGGGGCGGCCCGCGCCACGGCGGGCCGCGTGAAACAGCGGTCAGTAGGCGGCGAAGCCGTTGCCCAGCGACAGCCAGTTCGACCAGGCGCCGGGCGTGGTTTCGCCGCGATGGAACAGCTCACCGTTCATGCCCAGCAGCACGATCTGCACGGCGTTGTCCTGGCGCGCGGCGATGACGCCGGAGGTGAGATAGCCATTGAGATTTCCCCAGCTCGCCCAGGCGCCGGCCGCGGAGGTCTGGTAGATGTGCGCGAGC
>JAAFHE010000791.1 GCA_013298265.1 Lysobacterales bacterium
TGATCCCATTGCACGATCGGCTTGGTCTCGCCCGGTTTCAACCCTTCCACATTGGGAATCTTCACTGCAATGGGTGGATCGAAGCGGGTGTTGGTCGGCTGTATGGTCCAGGCCACCGCGCTGAACACACTGCTCGGTCCGGGCGGCACCATCGGCAGGCGGTCCACGTGCACCGGCGTCACCACCACAGGCCCTACCCGGCTGCCGTCTGGGAAGGTCACGCTGTTGGCTTTGACGACCATCTCGAAACCTTCCAGTCCCGGAATCGTCAGGCTTACGTCCTCGTCACCGCCGACGACGCGGGCTTGCGAGCGGTTGATCGGCGGCAGGTAGATCGGATGCGGCAGTTGGTTCATCTGCCCCTGGATCACGGCCGTCTCGAAATGCAGACGCGGGTATTCCACGGCCTGGCCGTTCTGCACCGACTGCAGTGCGCGCCCGTCCACGTCGAGATCGATCTTGCCGGGCGGCACCTGGTCGTCGAACTGGAAGCGGCCGTTGCTGTCGCTGACCGTGCTCAAGGGCGTGCGCGTGATCGACAGGCGCACGCCCCGCAGCGGCTGGCCGGAATGATCCAGCACGACGCCGGAGAAACCGGTAGGGCCGTCACGCCGCGGCAGCACCAACAGTTGGAACACAGCCGTGCCGACGACGGTTGCGGCGTCCATCTGGACGAAGGCACGCACCCGCACCGTACCGGCGCGGATGCCGGTGAACGGCCGCACGCTGGCCAGACCGTTCTTGTCGGTCAGCACGACCAGGGTCTTGCCGTCCGCTGAAAGATTTCCCGTTGCTGCGGATTGGGGCCGGAATTCCGCGTCGGCGCCCGCGTCGATGACGAAATGCACCGGCGTGCCCGCCAGCGGGTTGCGTTCCGCATCCAGCACGACGGCGGTCAGCCCTTCCAAGGGCTGACTCTGCGTCTGCACGTACTGGGTGCCGGCCGCACCGCTGACCACCACGTGAGCCGGCGGCAAACGCCGGCCGGTCGCCGTGAACACCACCTCCTCGGCCACGTCCGGGCTCCAGGCTCGCACCGCGTTGCCGGCCAGTGCGGCTTCGTTGCCGAGCGCGAACCACACTTCCGCCCGACCGGCCGCGTCGGTGATGACCACCAGATTGCGCGCCGGATTGACGCCGTCCGGCTTTTCGGCCTGAGCTGCCGTACGCCGGATCGAGCCAGCACCGCGCAGCACGTCAAAATGTATCGGCTTGCTGACCAGCGGCAGACCCTGCGAGTCCAGCGCGGTGACCGCCAGCGGCTGGGGCAACACGCTGTTTACGTCGCCACTCTGACGGTCACCGCCCAGCAGGGTGATGCGCTCGGAGCCCGCCGCAACCCGGGTGGCGCGCCACTCACGGCTGCGTGCGTTGCCCAGCGCATCCGTCGCGGTCACTACGAGGGCGTTGGCGCCGACTTCCAGCGGCAGGTCGCGGGCGAGAAAGTAGCGGTCGGTTACGCTGGCCTCCACCGTCTGGTCGTTCGCAAGGTTGCGCACGACCACGCGGGGCTCGGGTGCATGAATGCCCCCTTCGACCGCATCGTTGGCCACGCCACGCACGTCGATGCTCGCCGCCGACGTCAGCGCATCCTCGCGCGGGCTCTCTACCGTCAGCAGCGGTGCGGTCTGGTCGAGGTAAACGGTGATCTGGGCCGAACCGACGCGGCCGCTGCTGTCGGTGGCGTTGACGCTGATCAGGTTGGTGCCTTCGTGCAGCAGGTAGCGTTCAAAGCGGAAGCCCTGCCCATCGGCGTCCAGCACCGCCTGCTGCTGGTTGATCTGAACACCGACGACCCGCTTGCTGACCCGGCCAATTATGGCGACCGGGCGTTCCACCGCTCCGGTGAGGTTGATCGAACCGCCCGGCCGCGGCCCGCTGCCGCTTTCTGGTCCCAGGGTTTGCCAATCGACCGGGCTGATGATCGTCACCGTCGGCGGCGCGTCGAACGTCAGATTGGTGCTCGCCTGCGCTTGGCTTCCGTCGGCGAAGCGCGCGATGGCAACAACGGGGTTGTCGCCCGGGCGCAACGTGAGGGTTCGGCGGTATTCACTCGCCGGCTGCAGGAACGAAACTGCTTCCGCAGCTTGGCCGTTGATCAACACCGATTCGACGTCGCTGATGTTCGAGACGGCGCTGACCCGCACCGTGAACTCGGGCTCAACCACACTCTGGCCGCCCGCAGGCTGGCGGAACCGCACCGCCGCGTCGGCCGCCGCAGCGATGTTGATGTGGGCGACGTCACCGCCGCGTATGCCGGCGTCGTTGGTCACGAACAGCCGGCTGCGGTGAAGGCCGGTCGCCAACGGCTGGGCAGGCGTGTAGCGCACGCTGCCGGCGTGGCTGCCGTCGAGCACGATCTCGGCCGAAGCCGTCACGTCTACTTCGTCCAGCCATAGCTGCACCCCGTCCCGGGAAAGCACCGCAGAAAGGTCGCTGAACGTGCCGGTGATCTGGGGGCGGCTGCCGTGCGGCAGCGTGCCGTGGGGCGTCAGGCTGAGGACTCGCGGCGCCGGCAGGGTTTGGTACGACCACGAGAAGCGGCTGTCGCCCGCACGAACGGTGACCGTGTGCGTACCCGGCGGCTGGGCGGCCAGATCGCCGCAATCGATTTCCGCGGCGT
>JAAFHE010000792.1 GCA_013298265.1 Lysobacterales bacterium
CGACCCAGTCGGTCAGGGTCTGGTTGACGCGAAACGGGCTGGCCGCGAAGTCGATGTGCGGGTTGAGCGTGCGCGAATGCAGCGACGGCACGATCTGGCGATGCTTGAGCTGCAGCAGCACCTTGGTCAGGCCGGCGATTCCGGCGGCGGCCTCGCAATGTCCAATATTGGATTTTGCCGAACCGATCAGGCAGAACTGCCGGTCCTGGCTGTACTGGCCGAAGGCCTTGTTCAGCGCCGCGATCTCGATCGGATCGCCGAGCTTGGTGCCGGTGCCGTGGGCCTCGATGTAGCTGACGTGGCGCGCATCGACGCGCGCCTCGCTCAGCGCCAGCGCAACCGCGCTGGTCTGCGCCTGCGGGTTGGGCACCGTATAGCCGTTGGTCTTGCCGCCGTGGCTCAGCGCACTGCCGCGGATCAGCGCGTAGATGTGATCGCCGTCGCGCTGCGCGTCCGACAGGCGCTTGAGCACGACCGCACCGACCCCCTCGCCCGGAATATAACCATCGCCGCCTTCGCCGAAGCTCTGGCAATGGCCGTCGCCGGAAATGAACTGGCCGGAACTCAGCACCAGGTACTTGTTCGGGTGGATCGTCACGTTCACGCCACCGGCGATGGCCATGTGCGTGCGGCCCAGGCGCAGGTCCTGGCAGGCCAGGTGGATCGCCGTCAGCGACGACGAGCACATGGTGTCGAGCGTCATGCTCGGCCCGTGCAGATCAAAGACGTAGGACACCCGGTTGGCGATGCTGGCGAAACTGCCGGCCAGTCCAATGCGCTCGCCGCGCAGGCTAGCCTCGGCGCCGAATAGCTGGTACTCGCTGTACATCACACCGACATAGACGCCGACCTGGCCGCCGATGTCGGCGAGTCCTGTGCGCGGCGCGGCAACCTGCAGGCCGGCGCGCGTATAGCCGGCGTCCTCGACCGCCATCCAGGCATGCTGCAGGAACAGGCGCTCCTGCGGATCGATGCGTTCGGCTTCCAGCGGCGCCATGTTGAAGAACAGCGGGTCGAACTCGTCGACCCCGGCGATGAAACCACCCCAGCGGCTGTAGTGGCGCCCGCCTTCGCGGCGATCGTCGCTGTAGTAGTCGCGCCAGTCCCAGCGGCTCGCCGGGATCTCGACGATGCAGTCCTTGCCGTCGCGCAGGTTGGCCCAGTACGCCGCCAGATCCGGCGATTCCGGATAGCGCCCGCTGAGTCCGACGATGGCGACCGGCTCCGCGGCACCGGCCGCAGCGGCCGGCCCGATTGCCGCGCGCGACACGCTGCGCCGCAACCGCGGCGGCAGCGCCGTCTCGACGGCCTGCACCGGCGCGGCGACCACGGCACTGCCATCGGCTGCCGCCGTGCGCTGGCGCGCGAACAGACCCATCAATGCGGCGCTCTGCGACTCGACGAAATAGGCCGCCAGCTCGGCAATGCTGCGGTATTCGAACAGCAGCGTCTTGGACAGGGAGCCGAAGGTCTGTTCCAGGGTATTGGTCAGACGCATCGCGAGTATCGAGTCGATGCCATAGCGCTCCAGCGGCGCGCGCGGATCGATGCGCTGGGAGGACAGCTTCAGCAGCTGGGAAAACTGCCGCCGCAACCATTCCTGTGTCCTGTCCAGCAAGTCCTCGCCGCCGGGTGAATCGCGCGTCGGCGCGACCGTCGCGGCGACCGCGGGCGGACCGTGGTGCGCGCCGGCCAGGCTGCGACGCAGCGCCGGCAGGCGGCCTTCGGCGACCACGCTGCGTTCGTACGCCTGGGCCAGGCACTGGTGAAACGCGCGCAATCCATTGACCGTCGCCAGCGGCTGCATGCCGCTGGTGCGTTCGAGCTCGGCCTGCAGCGCCGGCGCCAGCGCGATGCCGCCGGCCTGCCACAGGGGCCAGGCGATCGCGACGCTGCGGCCGTGCCGCTCGCCCGTGGCGACGAGTGCATTACGGTACGACGCAAACTCGTCCAGAAACGCATTCGCGGCCGCGTAGTCGGCCTGGCCGACATTGCCGAGTACACCGGCGACGGACGAAAACACGGCGAAGAAATCCAGCGCGAGCCCGCGGCTGGCCTGGTCGAGATGGACGCTGCCCTGCACCTTCGGCGCGAGTACCGCGCGCAGGCCGGCCGCGGTCTTCGTCGCGATGAAGCCGTCGTCGGTCATGCCCGCGCAGTGCAGGATGCCGTGCAGCGCGCCCTGTTCGCGCACGAGATCGTCGACCAGCGCCTGCACCGATGCGGCATCGGCAAGATCGGCGACGCGGTAGTGCACCCGACCGCCACCCTCGGCAGTCAATGCCTCGAGGCGTTCCTGTCGCAGGCCGGCCGCCGCGCTGCGACCGCTCAGGATCACGCGGGCGTGGCGAGTCTGCTGCAGGATTTCCCGCGCGAAGATCGTGCCCAGGCCGCCCAGGCCGCCGCTGATCAGGTAGACGCCGTGTTCCTTGAACACCGGCGGCGCGTCGACGGCCGCCGGCTCCTGCCAGCGCAGCGCCTGGACGGCACCAGCGGCAGGATCGAAACGCAGCTGTGTCTCGCCGCCATGGGCCTGGGCCTGCTGTAGCTGCTGCGCCAGCCTTGCCGCATCGCTGTCCGGTGCGGCGAGGACCAGCTGCACCTGCAAAAGTGGATTT
>JAAFHE010000793.1 GCA_013298265.1 Lysobacterales bacterium
TCCATGGCAGCAGGGTCTGGTCTTCCAGCGACTGCGGAGTGAGCTTGATGAAGTACGTCGTCTTGATGCCGGTCTTCTCGCGTTCGACCAGCGCCTTGATGGCGTGCGCGATGACCCAGCGGTCGATCTGCGGCATCATGCCGTGCTGCTCAGCGATGGGCAGGAAGAAGTTCGGCGTGATCTCGCCCTTCGGTCCGTGCATGCGCAGCAGGATCTCGAAGAAATCGCCGTCGGCGCCGTGCAAGCTGATGATGGGCTGATTGAAGAGCACGAAGCCGTTGTTGGTCAGCGCGTCCTGCACCAGCTTGAGCCAGTGGCGCTGCTTTTCCTCGACGGCTTTGTCCTGCGCGGCCGGATCGAACACGTTGACGCGATTTCCGCCGTCGGTCTGTGCTGTGCGCAGTGTGGCATTGGCGTTGCCGAGGATGGCCTGGGCATTGGCGTTCTTTTCGCCGATGAGGCAGCCGCCGATGCTCATGGTCACGTTGATCGATTGCTTGCCGACTTCGAAGATCCGCTCATTGAACGCCTTGAGCAGGACATCGGCCGCCTTCTTGGAACTTTCCTGATCGCGTCCGACCAGCAGCACCGCGAAGGTGTGGTCGGCAAAGCGAGCGGCTACGTCGGCGTCGGTCAGATGCCGGCGCATGAGATTGGCCAGATCGCCGAGCAGAAGATCCGCATTGCCGATGCCGATGGTGTCGAGCACCTTCTTGAAATTGTCCGGCTCCAGCAGCAGCAGGCAGCGGTCGTTCTTGCCGGTTGCCGCTACGGCGATGGTGCGGTCGAGCTCTACCAGCAGATGCTGGCGGTTGAACAGGTCGGTAACGAGGTCCTTCGAGCGCAGCGCGTCGAGTTCCTTTTCCAGTTCGGGATTGTTGGTCTGCTGGCGGAAGATGATCTGCTGGCAGGGTTCGCCCTCATAGGTGGCCTCTGCGAACTCCATGACGGAATCGAAGCTCGAACCATCGGCGCGCTGCGCCTTGAGATTCAGCTTCTGCGGCGGTTTCTCGCCTTTTGACAGCTTCTTCAGCAGCGACTTGAAGTCGTCGGCATCTTCGGGCGCGATCATGTCGAGGATCGACATGCTCTCGATGTCCTCGAATTCGTCGAAGCCGAAGGTTTCCAGATAGGCCTTGTTCGCGCGTACATGCATGCCTTCGTGCACGTAGGCGATCGGATCTCGCGAGGAGTCCAGCAGCGAGTCACAGCGTCGCTCGATTTCACGCAGGGCGGATTCCAGGCGGCGCACGCTGCGGCGCATGAGCAGGCTTTCGAATTCGCGCTTGACCACCATCTGTGTGTGGTCCGGCCGTCCGCGCAGGGCGATGGCGCGTGCACCGGTGCGAAAGGCGCTGACGATCAGGTCCTCGCCCGGGTTCTGCGCGCTGCCGACGATGGCGATGTCCTTGCCGCCGCGGTTGGCGGCGTCGGTCACCTGATCCAGTCGCAGCGATTTGGCGGCGAGATTGACGAGAATCAGGTCCGGCGTGTGCTGGACGATATTGTCTTCGAGTTCCGCTTCGTTGGTGGCGCGGGTCGGGCGGACGGCGATGCCGCCATTACGCAAGACGCTGATCTGTTGCTCGGCGTCTTCGACCGAATCTTCAATCAGCAGCAACTTGATGACGCTATCCTGTTTACTCATGTCCACTCGAAAGGCGGGCGAGTGCAGAACCGGCCGGCCGCAACGGCACCCGGGTCCAGTCCGCAACTGGCGGATTCAATCCTGGTAGTGTTCAAGCAAGAAGGTGCGAGCAACCGCTTGTCGTTGTTTTTACCGGATTCGTCCGATTATTTCCACCGTGGTTCCGACGCGTTGCGCCGTCCGTCACAGCGGTGACTTGGATTTCTCGCCCGCGATCTCCCTCACGAGTCGTGGCACCAGATATCCCGGCAGACGCTCGCGCAGCGCATCGAGCAGAGCCAGCGCGCGGGCGTCGTCGACCTCGAAATGGGCAGCGCCGACGACGCGGTCGAGCTGGTGCAGGTAGTACGGCAGCACGCCGGCTGCGAACAGCCGCTCCGACAGCGCTGCCAGCACCGTGGCGTCGTCGTTGATGCCACGCAGCAGCACCGCCTGATTCAGCAGTGTGCAGCCGCTCAGCGCCAACGCAGTGCAGGCGGCGTCGACCGACGCATCGAATTCGTTGGCGTGGTTGGCGTGCAGCACGACCACTTTCTGCAGCGGTAGCGCCGACAGCCAGGCAGCGAGTCCGTCGTCGACGCGCTCCGGCAGCACGACCGGCAGCCGTGTGTGGATGCGCAGGCGCTTCACATGCGGGATGTCGCGCAGGGCCATGCCAAGCTCATCCAGCTTGGCATTGGAGAGGGACAGTGGGTCGCCGCCGGACAGGATGACTTCGTCCAGACTGGCATCGGCGGCAATGGCACCGAGCGCTTCGCGCCAATGATTCGCCGCGGCGGTTTCCTCGGCATAGGGAAAATGGCGGCGGAAACAGTAGCGGCAATTGACGGCACAGGAACCGGTAGCGATCAGCAGGGCGCGTCCTGCGTATTTCTGCAGCACTCCATGGGCCGAGCGCGCCGCGAGGTCGCCGACCGCATCCACCGCGTAGCCTGGCTGAGGCAGGTGTTCAGCCGCCTGAGGCAGCACC
>JAAFHE010000794.1 GCA_013298265.1 Lysobacterales bacterium
CGCATGTGCACCGAGAAACGTGGTACGCACGCCGACGCCGAGTTCATCGCCGATGCGCCGTGCGACCTGGAGCATCCTGCGCTCGCTGTCCAGGTCCAGGCCGTAGCCCGATTTGATTTCCAGCGTGGTGACGCCATCGGCGAGCAGCGCGCGTGCGCGCGGCAACGACTGCGCGAGTAGCGACTCGACGCTCGCAGCGCGGGTCTGGCGCACCGTCGAATTGATGCCGCCGCCGGCGCGAGCCACCTCTTCGTAGCTCGCGCCGTTGAGGCGCTGCTCGAATTCCTGCGCTCGGTCGCCGGCGAAGACGAGGTGCGTGTGGCAGTCAATCAGTCCAGGCGTGACCCATGCGCCGTGCAACGATTCGACCTCGCGCGCAAGCAATTCCGGCGCAGCGGGCAACTCGTTGCGCGGCCCGGCGAACGCGACGAGCCCATCCTTCCAGGCAATCGCGGCGTCGTCGACACGCCCATAGGGCTGTCCATTGTCGGCCAGCGTGGCCAGCCGGCAATCCAGTAGCAGGCAATCCCAGTTCGTCTCCATGCGGCGATGGTAGCAGCGTCATCGCGACGATCAGTGTCTGGGTCTCCGCACCGTCGAGAGGTTGTCCAGAAGCCCGCGGCCGTGCGGCCGGGCTTGGCGCCGGCGCGCTGAACGCTCACCATGCGCAGCCTTGCCGCGGCCGTGGTCGCGCCTCACCGGAGAACCGCCATGACCTCATACCGTAGCGACGATGCCTGGCTGCCCCACGGCTGGGAGCCCGATGTGGGTTTCCGTATCGACAACGGCCGCTTCACCGCGGTGGAGCCGAATGCGAACGCGACAGGAAAATCCCTCGGCGGCTGGGTTCTGCCGGGCATGCCAAATCTGCATTCGCATGCGTTCCAGCGCGCGATGGCTGGCCTGGCAGAGCGCCAGACCAACCCCAATGACAGCTTCTGGACCTGGCGCGAAACCATGTACGCGTTCGCCGGCCGGGTCGGCCCGGACGAGCTCAAGGCCATCGCAGCCCAGCTCTACGTCGAAATGCTCGAGGCCGGCTATACCCAGGTCTGCGAATTCCACTATTTGCATCACCAGCCCGACGGCAAGCCCTACGCCGACGCGGCGACGATGTCGCTGGCACTGATTGAGGCAGCGCGTGAGACCGGCATCGGCCTGACCCTGCTGCCGACGCTGTACCAGACCGGCGGCTTCGACGGACGCGAACTCGGCGAGCGCCAGCGCCGTTTCGGCCACGCGACCGATGCCTATCTGGCCCTGCTGCAGACGCTGCGCGGGCTGGAAGACGCGACGTTGCGGGTCGGCGTCGCGCTGCATTCGCTGCGCGCCGTGCCGCAGGCGTCGCTGCAGTGCGTGCTCGACAGCGGGCTCGTTGACGACGCGCCCATCCACATTCACATCGCCGAGCAGATCGGCGAAGTTCAGGACTGTCTGGCCCTGCGCAACGCGCGGCCGGTGGAATGGCTGCTCGGCAACGCGCCGGTCGACGCGCGCTGGACCCTGGTGCACGCGACGCATCTCACTACCGAGGAAACGCGCGCGCTCGCAGCCAGCGGGGCGGTCGCCGGACTCTGCCCGACCACCGAAGCCAACCTTGGCGACGGCCTGTTCCCGCTCAAGGCCTTCCTCGATGCGGGCGGCGTGATCGGCGTTGGTTCGGACAGCCATATTTCGGTATCGCCGGTCGAAGAGTTGCGCTGGCTCGAATATGGCCAGCGCCTGCAGTCGAGGCATCGCAATATTGCCGTATCGGAATCCTCAAGCAGCGTCGGCGAAACGCTGTGGGGCGATGCGCTGTTCGGCGGCGCGCGTGCCGCTGGCGTCGCCCTCGGCGCGCTCGAAGCGGGCGCGCGCGCGGACCTGATCGTGCTCGACGCCACAGCGCCGCAGCTCGCGTCGCGGACGTGCGACCAC
Source organism: Lysobacterales bacterium (assembly GCA_013298265.1). Lineage (GTDB taxonomy): Bacteria > Pseudomonadota > Gammaproteobacteria > Xanthomonadales > Rhodanobacteraceae > Tahibacter. The sequence goes on from JAAFHE010000794.1 coordinate 1,918, forward strand.
CTGCTCGATACGTTCGTGTTTTCCGGCAACCGCAACCTCGTGCGGGACGTCATGGTCAATGGACAGTGGTGCGTGCGCGACGGCCGCCATCGCGACGCGACGCGTATTGCCGAGCGCTATGCCGCCGCGCTGCGGACGATCGGTTTCTGAGCCGGCTCAGCGCGCGCTGCGTAGCATGCCGTGCATGGTCTGAGCGTTGCCGTCGTTGTGTGCCGGCTTGATCCTGAGCAAATGTGCCAGCAGCGGGTAGACGTCCACGTTGTCGAACTCCGGCACGCGCACGCCGCGGCGGAAGGCCGGGCCGTTGGCGACGAACAGCGCACGCATGTCAGGTACCTCGTTGTCGTAGCCGTGCTCGCCGAGTGAGAAGTCGTTAGTGTGTTCCTTGAGCCAGGCGGCGTTGGTGATGACCCAGCCCGGCGCGGCGAGGCAGACGATTGGCGGGATGCGCGGATTGCTGCCGTAGTGGAAGCGCGCCGGAATCTGGTTGCGCCGCCAGCAGTGCATGTGGTCGTGCTGCTTGAGCAGCGTGGCGTCCGCATAGCGCTGCTGCCCGGGCGCCGGTGCGAACCCTGCGACTACACCTAAGGTGACCGCGCGCACGCGCTGCTGGTCGACGATTTCGTCGGCCACTATTGTCCGCTCGAGGCTGGACGCGGTGAGGCCGTGGTCCGACACCACGACGAGGTTGAGCTTGTCG
>JAAFHE010000795.1 GCA_013298265.1 Lysobacterales bacterium
CGCGTGGCTACGAAGCGGCGCAGGGTGAGCGCGAAGTGTTGCTCGCGAGCCTGTGGCAGGAACTGCTCGGCCTGGAGCGGATCGGCCGCCACGACCAGTTCTTCGAGCTCGGCGGGCATTCGCTGCGGGTCGTGAGCCTGATCCAGCAGTTGCGTCGTCATGGCTGGAACGCCGATGTGCGCAGCGTGTTCGCGACACCGGTGCTGGCGGATCTCGCGGCGAGCCTGCAGCCGCTCGCCGGCGCCAGCGAGGTAGCGCCGAACCGTATCGTCGCCGGTACGACACGGATCACGCCGGCGATGCTGCCGCTGGTCGCATTGAAGCAGGACGCCATCGACACGGCCGTAGCGGCGATCGACGGCGGTGCGGCGAACGTGCAGGACATCTATCCGTTGGCGCCGTTGCAGGAAGGCATTCTGTTCCATCACCTGCTCGCGAGCGAAGGCGATGCCTACGTGCTGCGTACGCAGCTGGCGTTTGCCGACAGAACGACGCTGGATGCATTCGTGGCCGCGTTGCAGCAGGTGGTGGATCGTCACGACATCCTGCGCACGAGCGTGGTCTGGGAAGGTCTGCCGCAGCCGCTGCAGATCGTGCAGCGGCGTGCGCATCTGGCCATCGTGGAGGTTGCGGCGCAGCCTGGCGATGCGCTGGCGCAGCTACAGGCGCTGACGGATCCGCGCGTGGTGCGTCTGCCGCTGCAGCGTGCACCGTTGCTGCAGGGCTGGGCGATGGCACAGCCGGTGGGCGAGGGTTGGTGGCTGGTGCTGTTGCACCATCACCTGGTGCTCGATCACGTCGCGCTGGAGCTGGCGATTGCTGAAGTGAGCCGGCTGTTGCGCCATGAACCGCTGCCGGCAGCACTGCCGTTCCGTCAGTTCATCGGGCAGCTACGCGGTACGACCGAGGCGGCCGAGACCTATTTCCGCCGACAGCTCGGCGATATCGACGCACCGACCGCACCGTTTGATCGGCTCGACGTGCAGGCCGACGGCCGCGGCGTGATCGAGCGGCATGAGGTGATCGCCGCGGAGGATGCCCGGCGTCTGCGTGTGGCCGCCCGGCGTCACGGCGTGACGGCGGCGGCGTTGTGGCATCTGGCCTGGGCGCAGGTGCTGGGCGTCTGCACCGGGCGGCGCGATGTGGTGTTCGGCACGGTGCTGTCGGGTCGCGGCGACGCGGAGCCGGTGCTGGGCATGTTCATCAACACCTTGCCGTTGCGCCTCACGCGGGAAGGCCCGGTCGCGGACGCGGTGCAGCAGATGCAGCGGGCCCTGGCAGAACTGTTGCGCCACGAACAGGTTCCGCTGGCGCTGGCGCAACGCTGCAGCGGCGTCGCCGCACAGCTACCGCTGTTCACGACGCTGTTCAACTATCGTCACAGCCGTGATGGTGCGGACCTGATGATTCCGGGCGTGACCTTGCTCGCCGGTGAGGAACGCACGAACTATCCGATCACGCTGTCGGTGGACGACCTGGGCGAAGGCTTTGCGCTGACGGCGCAGTGTGTGGCCGGTATCGATGCGGAACGTCTGATTGCCTATACGCAGACAGCGGCGATCCACATCGTCGAAGCGCTCGAGGCGGATGGCGCAGCGGCGCTGGAACGCATCGCTGTGCTGGATGCCGCACAGCGACGGCAATTGCGCGACTGGTCCAACCCGGCCGCCGCCGCCGCCGCCGGGCGCATCAGCCTGATCGCCGCCTTCGATGCGCAGGTGCGTGCGCGTGGCGATGCCGTCGCCGTGATCGACGGTACGCGCCGCATCACGTATTCCGAACTCGATGCCGCGGCAACGCGTATCGCCGTTGCTCTGCAGACGCATGGCGTCGTGCGCGGCGACCGTGTCGCGATAGCGGCCGAACGCTGTGCGGGGATGATCGCCGGACAACTGGGCATTCTGCGTGCCGCAGCGGCTTATGTACCGGTGGATCCGGCTTATCCGCCGGCGCGTATTGCGGCGATGCTCGAGGATTGTCGGCCCGCCGCCATTCTCCTGCAGGGTGGCGACTTGGCCGCAGTGCCTCAGACCGGAGTGGCCCTGCTGTCGATTGATCGGATCGCCTGGACCGATCGCGACGACGTCGGCGCGACAGTCGGCGATGTATCGCCGAGCGCGGATGATCTGGCGTACCTGATCTATACCTCAGGCTCCACCGGTGCGCCGAAGGGCGTCATGCTGGAGCATCGGAACGTGCTGCCGCTCGTCGTGGGCAGTCAGTACGCAGCGGTTGGACCGGGCGACTGCGTCGCGTATTGCGCGAACCCTGCTTTCGATGCAGCGGCCTGGGAAACCTGGTTCGCACTGCTCAATGGCGCAAGCCTGCTCGTCGTGCCGCAGGCCACCTTGCTGGACCCGTCCGCCTGCGCGCAACTGCTCGCCGACCAGGACGTGACGGTGCTGCACCTGACGGTCGGTTTGCTCAACCAGTACGCTGCCATCTGTCCCGAGATCTTCCCGCGTCTGCGCTGTCTGCTGTTCGGCGGTGAACAGGCTGACGCCGCCGTGGTGCAGCGGCTCATGCGCGCGCATGCACCGCAGCAATGGGTACATTGCTACGGACCGACGGAATGTACGACGTTTGCGGTGACCGATCCGGTGCGCGAACACG
>JAAFHE010000809.1 GCA_013298265.1 Lysobacterales bacterium
TCTCGGCGAAGTACTTCGGAAGCTCGAAAAGCGAGACTTCATCGACCATGTAAGCCCAGGCGTGGCTCCGGGCGCTGGGCGATTGCATTTCATCTACTACCTGACGAAGCGAGGGGCCGAATTCCTCGCTGAAGCCAATCGAGTCGATATCGAGTCGCTCTCGTGGTGCGAAAGCAAGCCGAGCTTAGGATATGACCATGCGCATCGACTGATATGCGTCTCCGTGCATGTCTGGCTGTCGCGCGTACTTGGTCAGAGCCTGGCCACGTTTCGACCGTACTACAGAAAAGTCAAGGACGGGGGCAGGTATCGCCATAGTTCCCGCTTCGTCGTCGCTGGCATGGCCATAGTTCCGGATGCGCTATTTACTGTTGAGCATGACGGGGGGCGTTTCGGCTATGTGCTTGAAGTTCAGAACGAAAAGAAGCGGAATGCCATGGTCGATCAGCTTGCGAATCATGCGTTAGCCGTGAACGATGGCGTCGCTGCAGATGCACTCGGCGTTGATGACGTGGCGGTGATGTACGTGGTGAACAATGCGCGTGACCTGGAGAAGCTCAGGAATGCGGCTGGTACGCTTGCGCCTCTGCGGGAACGCCTGTTTGGTCGGTCTTTTGAAAGCCTGAAAGGAGAACCGCGTTTCTCAAGTAGCAACTGGGAGCGTTTGGCATGATTTTCCGGCAGAGAGGTAGCGCGGGAACCATCTTCGTCGTCTGGGTGTTGGCCGCTGGCTTGGGGTTCCTTTTGGTTACAGGAAACAACTCGGCAGTTTCAGGACTTGGCCAGATAATACTGTTGGTTACGGTTGTCTTTCCGCTGCTTATCGCGGGAGGTACGGTGCTGCTCGGCATGTCAAAGCATTGGGCTGAAATCGCCAGGAGACAGAAAGTAAACGCAGAGAGCGCACGCCTTCAGCTATTTCGAGAGCAGCATCGGCAAGCGGTTGCTGCAGAGGAGGCGGCGCAGGTCGCTCGCCTGCCTCGGCGAGAGGCGCTGAAGATAGCGGTATTGCAGGCGACCATGTCCGAGTTTGAGCGGACTGAATGACGTTCTCTTAGCAGCTTCAATTGGAAAAGTTCCTGACCTATTTGCCCCACTTGGCATGAGCCTTGTCGATCATCTGTTTGAAGTGGTCATCCGTATAAGCGAACAGATTCGGATCGAGTAGCTGATATTTGATAACGATGGTGCTATCAAGCGGCGGGTCCATGCACTCGGCCTGCACATTGTACAGTCTGTCCCTTGAGATGCCTGAGAGGACGGCGCCTTTTCCATTCGGAAGAAGTACCCGGTGAGTGACCTCGAAGATGCCTTTCAAGATAGGTTCTTCGCGCTCGAACAAAAGCTTTACATCGTCCGCGCCGCAGACCCAAGGCAACTTCGTAATCGCGAATAGTTGCCAGTACCTTTCCGCCGCCGCTCCCTGCATCTTGAACTGGGCCAGCAGACGCGCGGTCTTTATGCCGCCGTAGTATTCCAGTGGCGAAATCTCAAACGCTTTGTCCGAAGGTGAGCCTGATACCGACAACGAGACGTTCGCAGGCAGCGCCTTGGCGAATTCTTCGTAGGTGCTGCCAAGGGGTGGCAGTCCCATCGGCGCTGGACCAAGCAATGGGCTGGTCTGATTGGTTCTTGCGTGGCTTGCAGCTGCCTGGGTGGTCGTATCGGTTTCCGAGCATCCTGAGAGGCCCATGCTCAACGTCAGGATGAGTAGCGACAAGATGCAGTTCGGGAATGGAAGCTTGAACATGGCGGGCTAACTCCGCAGCGTAAAGGCCATAATGGACTAGTCTATTTTGGACTAATCTCGATTGGACTCTAGCGTGGGCGGCCTCCTGCTGGCAAGCCCATGGCGCATTCGACCCACCATGATGAGTACAAGCTGCTGATTTCCCTCCTGCGCGACGTTCGCAGGGAGATGGGGGTCACGCAGATCGAACTTGGCGAGCGCCTGGACAACACCCAGACGTTCGTTTCGAAAGTTGAGCGAGGCGAAAGGCGCCTCGACGTGGTGGAGTTCGTCGAGTTCTGCGAGGCAGTGGGCGCTGCACCGCAGGAGGTCCTGGCTCGCTTCATGGCGCAACGTCTGGAGAAAGTCGCGCCAAGTCAGAAGAAGGCGGCAGCAGGCAAGCGAACGACGCGCGCCGGCTGATTCTGAAAGATTCCGCGCAATACGCGCCTGTAGATTGGCGGAGGGCGTCGGCGCCCTTGTTATCGCTGTCCGGATTTCAGGTTGCCTGCCCGCGGTTTGACAGACTGTCCGCCCTCCAGTTTGTCGATGAATCCCTGTAGTGCCCTCGCCGAGATCATCCGGCGCCGGCCGATCTTGAAGCTATGCAGCTCCCCTCGGTTGATGGTGCTGTAGAGCCAGGACTTTCCAAGGCCCAGCGCTTCGCAAGCTTCCTCGAACGTGTACGCAAGCTTCTGAACTGGCTTTTCCATGCAGTGCTTTCTTTGTATCTAAGTACATATGTACACTATAGGATTCTGGCGGACGCACAAGGAAAATCGTCTTCGGAGTGGGGAAGGGAAGCACAAGGACGGAGGCCGCAAAGGTAAGGTTGC
>JAAFHE010000796.1 GCA_013298265.1 Lysobacterales bacterium
ATGGGCGCTGCGATTGCGGCGACCACGGTCAACAGCAGAGGCAGGTCGATCAGAGTTTCCGCGAATGCTTTTTCGACGCCGGGCGCGAGGATCAGGAATGGTTCCTTGATCAGATGCCTGCGCGTAGAAGAATCGATCTCCGCGCGGCCATGCTTGAGTTCCCGCTCCAGCTCCAGGCGGCTCGCGTAGCGCGTCGCGAAATCCGGATGCGTGCTGCGGATGAGTTGCGCGATCTGGTTCGATTCGGGAACGCGTTCCTGCGGATAGGTCTTGGCGATATTGCCGTAGGCTTCGTGGTCGGCGTTGAGCGATGTATTGCAAGCCAGGCAAATGCGCTCGAATCCAGCAAGCGCACCGCCACCGACGGACACGCCGTAGACATGGCTGGCCATGCCAATGCGATTGAGTAGAAAGGCCTGCGGGCTGCGGCACATTGGACAAAAGTCGGCTACATAGCCGAGCTTTTTGTTCACTCGTTTCGTACCCCAGAAGATGAACACGATTCCCCCTAGATCATGCAAACGGACACGGTCGGCTGAGCGGCAGCTGTAGCGTCAGCCCACCGCCCCTTCGAGCGACACTTCCAGCAGCTTCTTGGCCTCCACCGCGAATTCCATCGGCAGTTCCTTGAACACCTGCTTGCAGAAGCCGTCGACGATCATCGACACGGCGTCTTCCTGGCCGAGTCCGCGTGAGCGGCAATAGAACAGCTGGTCGTCGGAGATCTTCGACGTCGTTGCCTCGTGCTCGACGATTGCGCTGGGATGCTTGACCTCGATGTACGGGAAGGTGTGCGCGCCGCATTTCTTGCCGATCAGCAGCGAATCGCACTGGGTGTAGTTGCGCGCGCCTTCGGCGCTCTTTTCCACTTTGACGAGTCCGCGGTAGCTGTTCTGGCCGCGGCCGGCGCTGATGCCCTTGGCGATGATCTTCGACTTGGTGTTCCTGCCGATGTGGATCATCTTCGTGCCGGTGTCGGCCTGCTGCGCGTGGTGGGTCAGCGCAACCGAATAGAACTCGCCGGTGGAATCGTCGCCGCGCAGGATGCAGCTCGGGTACTTCCAGGTGATCGCCGAACCGGTCTCGACCTGGGTCCAGGAGATCTTCGAGCGCGCGCCGCGGCAGTCGCCGCGCTTGGTCACGAAGTTGTAGATGCCGCCGACGCCGTTCTCGTCGCCCGGATACCAGTTCTGCACCGTCGAGTACTTGATCTGCGCATCGTCGAGCGCGACGAGTTCCACCACGGCCGCATGTAGCTGGTTCTCGTCGCGCTGAGGTGCGGTGCAGCCTTCGAGGTAACTGACGTAGCTGCCTTCCTCGGCGACGATCAGGGTGCGTTCGAACTGACCGGTGTTCAGCGCGTTGATCCGGAAGTAGGTGCTCAGCTCCATCGGGCAGCGCACGCCCTTGGGGATGAACACGAAGGAGCCGTCGGAGAACACGGCGCAGTTCAGCGCGGCGAAGTAGTTGTCGGCAACGGGCACGACCGAGCCGAGGTATTGCCGGACCAGTTCCGGACGTTCCTGTATCGCTTCGGACATGGAGCAGAAGATCACGCCCGCCTCGGCCAGTTCCTTGCGGAACGTGGTGCCGACCGAGACCGAATCGAACACCGCGTCGACCGCGACGCCGGCGAGCTTGGCGCGTTCGTGCAGCGGCACGCCGAGCTTGTCGTAGGTTTCCAGCAGCTTGGGATCGACGTCGGCCAGCGACTTGGGTCGCTCCTTCGGTGCGGCGTAGTAGCTGACGGACTGGAAGTCGATCGGGGCGATGCGCAGCTGCGCCCAGTCGGGCATCGGCATCGTCAGCCAGTGGCGATAGGCCTTGAGGCGCCAGTCGGTCATCCACTGCGGCTCGTTCTTCTTGGCCGAGATCTGGCGCACCACGTCCTCGGACAGGCCGGGCGGCAGGTATTCGGTTTCGATATCCGTCACGAAACCGGCTTCGTAGCGCCGGTTCAGTGCAGTGACGATCTCGTCGTTGCGTTCGGTTGCCATGGGCTGCCTACTGATCTCGCTGTTCATACCAGCGCAACCCGCAGCGGCGTCGGGATCGGCCGCTTCGGTCCTGGTGGTTTCATCATGTCGGCCAGCGTGACGCTGGCCAGGGCGTCGGCGATCGCCTGGTTGATGCGCTGCCAGTTGCCGCGCACGCCGCAGTGGTTTTCGTGATCGCACAGGCCGCTGTGGACGCTGCACTCGGTCATCCCGATCGGCCCTTCCATCGCCACGACGATCTCGGCGACCGAAATCGCGGTCGGCGCGCGGCCGATGCGGTAGCCACCGTTGACGCCGCGGAAGGACTCGACCAGCCCGGCGTGCACGAGCTGCTTGAGCAGCTTGGATACGGTCGGGATCTCCAGCCGCGCCCGCTCGGCCAGCACCTGCGCGCTGAGCACGTCAGTGCCGGCCTCGGCGAGAACGGTCATGACGACGGTCGCGTAATCAGTGAGCTTGCTGACGCGGAGCATGGGAGGGTGCCGCTAAAGTGGACCGAAATGGTACGGTTTTCAGCCTGCGGCGGCAATGACGCATCGCCGGGGTCCGGAGCCGGCGTCGCGGTTTCGAAGCTGGGTAACCTCTGAACAGGTCGATACAGCTTTCGATTCCGGA
>JAAFHE010000008.1 GCA_013298265.1 Lysobacterales bacterium
CGCCTGCCCTCGTACTCCAGTTCCAGCAGCAGCGGACGGTCGAAGCGCAGCAACTGGTCCAGCGTGGCCTTGCCGCGCAGACAGTCGAAGCCGGGAAAGATATGCGGTTGGCACCGCGCCGCGTCGGCGACGCTTACGTCGCGCGAGCTGACCTGCCAGCGCGCGAGCAGCTGCGTCCAGGCCATCAGGTCAGCACCGTCGACCGTGCCGAGTTTTGCGCCCAGCAGGGCCGCGCCGTCGGCCTGTACCACGGTCGGCGCCGTCGCGACGGGCGCTGGCGGCGGTGGCGCGGGCCGGCGCAGCCAGGCCATGCCCACTATCGCGGCGATGACAATCAGTCCCAGCGCAACCCAGCGACCGTAACGACGCAGGTAGTAGCGCGCGTGGCCCGGCAGGGTCTCGTCGGCGGCCAGATCGACGAGGCGCTCGCCGATGCTGTCGGTCTCGCGCGCGAAGCCGGCCATCAGCGCGCGATCGCCGATCACGTTGATCAGCCGTGGCACGCCGCCGGAGCGCTGATACAGCGCGCGCAGACCCAGGCGCGAAAACGGCAGCTTGCGCGACCCGGCGACGGCCATGCGATGGCGCACATAGGCTTCGGATTCCTCCGCATTGAGCGGGGTCAGGTGGTAGCGCGCGGTAATGCGCTGGGCGAGCTGGCGCAGGTCTTCGCGCTCAAGCAGGCGGCGCAGCTCGGGCTGGCCGAGCAGGATGATCTGGAGCAGTTTCTGCGTCGGTGTTTCCAGGTTGGTCAGCAGGCGCACCTGTTCCAGTGCCTCGACCGACAGGTTCTGGGCCTCGTCCACGATCAGGACCACGCGCAATCCCTGCGCGTAGGCGTCGAGCAGAAAGGTATTGAGCGTGTCGACCAGCGCCTTGAGGCTGCCGCGCCGACCTTCGATATCGAGCTTGAGTTCCTCGCAGACCGTTTCGACCAGTTCCACTGGCGAAACCTTGGGATTGAGCATGAGTGCGACGCGCGTGCTCTCGGGTAGCTGCTCCAGCAGCAGGCGGCATAGCGTGGTCTTGCCCGTGCCGACTTCGCCGGTCAGCTGCACAAAGCCGCCGGAACCGCCCTTGCCGATGCCGTACAGCAGGTGCGCGAGCGCGTCCCGGTGGCGCTCGCTCAGGAAAACGTAGCGCGGGTCCGGGGTGATCGAGAACGGCGTTTCCTTGAGACCGTAGTGCTCCAGATACATGCGGCCGGGGTTCCTCGACGGCGACCCGCCGGCCGGTCTGGCAGGTGGGGCGGGCAAGCTTAACCGATGCCATCCGGCGCTCCGCGTTAAAAAAACGCTGGCGGCCGGCTAAATGGACGTTATCGCGCGGATGGCTATGCGGCGTGCGCTGAGGCGACACCACACGCGCAACCCTTTCTTCGGACGCAGCTATGAACCGCCTGCTGGTGCGTTGGTTCCTCTTCGCTGCCGTTTCGGCGCAGGCCGCGTGCCGCCCGATTCTTTGGCCGTACGGTCGTCGGGTGCCGCGGCGCGATACGACGGGCCGCCGAAAGCGAAGCGTTCGGCGGGGTGTGGATATCTGGCGCACGACCCGAGCGCGACAGCGTTTTCGGCTACTTCGGCGATTTCTGCGTCAAGCACCTACGCCACTGGACGGTCTGACTTGACGAATCCGCCAGTGCTGGCGGCCTAGCCCCGCGTGTAGACTGTGCCGGCGCCGGATTCGGCTGGCGCGACGTTTTCCACCTGGCTTCCGGATGCATCCGGCGCGGCATCGACCCGCATCGGCAACGGCTGCAGCCGTTGTGCTCCAAAGCCCGAATGTCATTCGCTTAGGGGTTACTCCATGGAATACACAACGCAACAACTTCCGGAAGCGGAGCTTGGCAGCAGCCGCATCGGCTTCATCCGCTCGGCCTATGTGCATCTGGCCGGCGCGATCGTCGCCTTCACGCTGATCTCCACGGCGTTCTACATGTCGGGCGTCGGCGTTGCCATGCTCAAGCTCATGGGCGCAAGCAAATGGGCCTGGATCGGTTTTCTCGGCGCCTTCATGGTCGTCGGCTGGCTCGCCAGTAGCTGGGCAGACAATGCCGAGAGTAACGGCAAGCAACTCGTCGGCCTGGGCATCTACGTGGTCGCTGAAGCGCTGATCTTCGCGCCGCTGCTCGCGATCGCCGCCAACATTGCTCCGGGTGCCATCGGTGCCGCCGCCTTCATCACCCTGGTGCTGGTCGGCGGACTGACGTTCACGGCCTTCACGCTGAAAAAGGACTTCTCCTTCCTCGGCGGCCTGCTCAAGATCGGTGGCTTCGTCGCTCTCGGCGCGATCGTGGCCAGCGCCATCTTCGGCTTCCAGCTCGGCATCTGGTTCTCCGCGATCATGGTCATCTTCGCCGGCGGCTGCGTGCTGTACGACACCTCGCAGATCATCCACCACTATCCGGAAGACCGTCCGGCCGGTGCCGCGCTGCACCTGTTCGCCTCGGTCGCACTGATGTTCTTCTACGTGCTGCGTATCTTGCTCTCGCTGGCCAGCAGCGACGACTGAGTCGTACCGATAGCTGTATCGATGCATGGCCGGCGATCCAGGGACGGATCGCCGGGCCGGTCGCCGCGACGGCGGCGCACCGGCAATGCGGCACCGCCCGACGGTGAATCCGCTTCAGGGACGAACGTTCCATCTCGCCGTTGAAGGGTCGGCGGTTGCACATCGGCCGATGTGGCATCCGCAGCGCATCCGATAGTTTCTCTTTCTCACTTTTTCAACCACTCCCTGGCGCGTAGGCGCGGCGGGGCGATCAGACATGGGAGTACGACATGGGTTTTCTGGGGAAACTGCGTGGAATTCTGATTCTGCTGGTGCTGCTGATCGGCGGGCCGGTGATGATCGGCGTCGGCTACAAGGAGGCCAGGGACAGCAAGGCGCTGGCCGACCACGGGGTGGTCGCCGATGCGGTGGTCAGTGAAGTGACCTGGAGCAAGAAGCGCGGCAGCGAACGGAATTTCCACGCCAAGGTGAGCTTTGTCACGCCGGACAATCGCACGGTAGACGCCAACCTCAGCGTACCGACCGCGCTCGGCAAGGAACTGCGCGACGCGCCGGAAGACAAGCCTACGACCGTGTCAGTGCGCTACCTGCCCGAAGACACCAGCACGGTGGCGCTTGCCGATCACAAGGACGAATCGGGTTTCCAGTACGGCGTCGGCGCACTGATGCTGCTGGCCGGTATCGGACTGCTGGCCTGGCGTCTGCGCAAGAAGCCGGAAGAAGCCGTGCACGCGCAGACCGCGTAGTGCACCGGGCGGCAGGGCGCTGCGCGCCCCGTTGCAGATTTCGACGGCAACTCTGCGGAGAACGTGCGCAAGCTCTGCTTGCGCCGTTCGATTGAGAAAGGAGTTTTTGCTCCTTTCTCAACAACCTGCCTGGGGCGGCGCTTCCGCAACGGATCACTCGCCCAGCGTCAGCAGCGAGGCATTGCCGCCGGCCGCCGTGGTGTTGATCGTCAGCGTGCGTTCGGTGACGAAGCGCGCGAGGTAGTGCGGGCCGCCGGCCTTGGGGCCGGTGCCGGACAGCCCTTCGCCGCCGAAGGGCTGCACGCCGACGACCGCGCCGATCTGGTTGCGGTTGACGTAGCAATTGCCCACTTTGACACTTCTGGAAATCTGCTCGATCGTGGAATCGATGCGGCTGTGCACGCCGAGCGTGAGGCCGTAGCCGGTGGCGTTGATCTGATCGATGACCTTGTCCAGTTCAGACGCTTTCCAGCGCAGCACGTGCAGCACCGGTCCGAACACTTCGCGCTCGAGCTGGCCGAGCGAGGCGATTTCGTAGGCGCGCGGCGCAAAGAAGGTGCCATGTTCACTGCCTGCGCCGAGTGTGGCGACCTTGATCAGCTTCGCCTCCTTGTCCATGCGCGCGGCATGGTTGTCGAGGATCTTCTTGGCGTCCTCGTCGATGACCGGACCAATGTCGGTCGACAGCAGGCGCGGTTCGCCGACCTTCAGTTCGTCCATCGCGCCGGCGAGCATGTGGATGACCTTGTCGGCGATGTCTTCCTGCACGAACAGGATGCGTGCGCACGAACAGCGCTGGCCGGCGGAATAGAACGCGCTGCTGACGGCGTCCTTGACGACCTGCTCGGGTAGCGACGAGGAATCGGCGATCAGCGCATTCTGGCCGCCGGTCTCGGCGATCAGCACGGCGATGGCCGCGTCGCGCGCGGCGAGCGAACGGTTGATCGCGCGTGCGGTCTCGGTCGAACCGGTGAACACGACGCCAGCGACGCGAGGATCCCTGCAAAGCGCCGCGCCGATCGTGGCGCCGTCGCCGGGGACGAACTGCAGCACGCCCGACGGCACGCCAGCGTCGAGCAGCAGTTGCGTGGCGCGGAACGCGACGAGATTGGTCTGTTCGGCCGGCTTGGCAATCACGGCGTTGCCGGCGACCAGTGCGGCGACGACCTGGCCGATGAAAATCGCGAGTGGGAAGTTCCAGGGACTGATCGCGACGAACACACCGCGGCCGTTGAGGAACAACTGGTTCGACTCGCCGGTCGGTCCCGGCAGCGTGTCCGGATGCGCGAGCATGCGCCGCGCCTGGGCGGCGTAGTAGCGGCAGAAATCGACCGCTTCGCGTACCTCGGCGATCGCGTCCGGAATGGTCTTGCCGGCTTCGCGCACGCACAGTGCGATGAGCTCGCCGCGATGCGTTTCCATCAGGTCCGCGGTGTGCTCGAGGATCTTGGCGCGGCCGGCGGCCGGCGTGCGATCCCAGTCCGGCTGTGCCGCGACGGCGTTGGCGATGGCCTTGTCGACGGCTGCGGCATCCGCCGGCTGCCAACTGCCGACGGTGCGGCGGCGGTCGGCCGGGTCGGTCACGGTGATCAGCGCCGAGGAGAAGTTCGCGCCCGGGATCAGCGGCTTGGCCGTCCAGGTCTGCGGCGAGGCGGCGATCGCGTCGGCGAGCGCCTTGAGTTCGTTGTCGTTTCCGAGATTGACGCCCATGGAATTCTTCCGTTGCTCCCCGAACAGGCCGGCCGGCTGAGGAATGCGCGGGTGCGGCTTGGTAGTGAAATGGCGCACGACGTCGACCGGATCGGCGACAAGGTCGCGGATCGATAGGCTTTCGTCGACGATGCGGTTTACAAAACTGGTATTTGCCCCATTTTCCAGAAGGCGGCGCACGAGATAGGGCAGCAGATCCTCGTGCGAACCGACCGGCGCGTACACTCGGCAAGGCGCGTTCATATTGCGCTCACCGATGACTTCGGCGTAGAGGTCCGCGCCCATGCCGTGCAGGCGCTGGAACTCGAACGGACGTCCCTTGGACATGTGGTGGATCGCGGCGATCGTATGCGCGTTGTGCGTGGCGAAGGCCGGATAGAACAGGTCGCCGTAGTCGAACAGGCGGCGCGCGCAGGCCAGATACGATACGTCGGTGTTCGGCTTGCGCGTATACACCGGATAGCCGGCATGGCCGCTCTCCTGCGCGCGCTTGACCTCGGAATCCCAGTACGCGCCCTTGACCAGACGTACGCACCAGCGCTGGCCATTGGCCTTGGCTTTCTCGGCGAGCCAGTCGATCACGAACGGCGCGCGCTTCTGGTACGCCTGCACAGCCAGGCCAAAGCCCTGCCAGCCGGCCAGCGACGGATCCGCATGCACCGCGGCCATGATGTCGAGCGAGATCTCCAGGCGCTCGGATTCCTCGGCATCGACGGTCAGGCAGATGCCCTGCGCCTTGGCGAGCTTCGCGAGCTCCAGCAGCTTGGGCTGCAGCTCGGCGAACACGCGCTCGCGCTTGGCGACTTCGTAGCGCGGATGCAGTGCGGAAAGCTTGATCGAGATCGACGGCGCATCCAGCACATCCTTGAAAGGTCCGCGGTTGCCGAGCGCTTTGATCGCATCGAGGTAGGCGCGGTGATAGCGCTCGCCGTCCGGTGTGGTCAGCGCCCCTTCGCCGAGCATGTCGTAGGAATAGCGATAGACGCGGTTTTCCTTTTCCTCGGCGCGGTCGAGGGCTTCCTTGATCGTGCGGCCCATGACGAACTGGTGGCCCATGATGCGCATGGCCTGGCGCACGGCAAGGCGGATCACCGGTTCGCCCGCGCGACCGATCAGCCGCTTGAGCGCGCCCAGGAAATTGCGCTGCGTCTCGTCGGCCAGTGTGACCAGCTTGCCGGTCAGCATCAGGCCCCAGGTGCCGGCGTTGACGAGCACCGAGTCGCTCTTGCCCAGGTGCGATTCCCAGTTCGCGTCACCGAGCTTGTCGGAAATCAGCTTGTCGGCGGTTTCCTTGTCGGGAATGCGCAGCAGCGCCTCGGCCACGCACATCAGCAGTACGCCTTCCTCGGACGAAAGGTCGTACTCGCGCATGAAGGATTCGACCGCGGACTTCTGGTCGGCTTTGGCGCGCACGCGAGCGACGATCTCACTGGCGCGGGTCAGGACGAGGTCGCGCTCGGGTGGCGGCAGCGCGGCCTGAGCAACAAGTTCGTTGACCGCTTCGGTCTCGTCCCGACAGTAAGCGGCGGTCATGCGTGCGCGCGCCGCGTCGGCGGTCGTAGGCAACTCGGGTGTCAGGATGTCGGCATTCACGGAGGATCTCGGTGATGGAATGCCGGCCTGGCGCGGGCCCGGCAAGGGAGGAGCGGGATTCTAGAGGGTGCCGGTACCCGGTCAAGGTCCATATCGACGCAATAGCGACCGTACCGTTCCTGCGGCAATTCGCCGCAGTGCCTCGGGTGCGGGCGTGCCGTGTCGTCGTCAGGCATCGCTACGGTGGGTTTGCCTTCCTTGCCCGTGCCCGGCCTAGCCACTATCATTTCGCGGTTCTACGCTTGGCGCTCGCTGCTGGCGCGGCGCCCTGCGCCGCCGCCGCAGTCAGCGACAGCGCCGATTCTGCGAAGCTGTCTCATTGCTGGCCTGCGCGACCCTCCGGGTCCGCGCTGCGGCATGACGGCGCGCCGCGCGGCCCACCAGCCGGGCTGGGAATCGGCGGCGCAATGGCATTCGGTGCGTGGCCGGACGCAGGCTAGGCGTGAACCTTCCGGGGTTTCGCCGTGGCTCGCGGACGGCGGCGGCCCCAACGACTGGGATGGCTTTAGGGTGATGGCAATGAAGTCTCTGGCAACTACGCGAACCGGGCGAGCCGCCGCGGCGGCAGCGCTCGCGATGGCGGCGGGAATGGTGCACGCCTCGACCATGCCGGTGCGCTGGCAGCTCAACATGGGCAAGGGCGTCACCGAGTCGGCGCACAACGCCTACCACGCGCACATGATCGCGCTATGGGTCTGCGTCGTCATCGGCGTCATCGTCTTCGGTGCGATGGCCTACGCCATGTTCAAGTTCCGCAAGTCCAAGGGCGCGGTCGCGGCCCAGTGGAGCCACAACACGAAGGCCGAAGTGATCTGGACCGTCATCCCGGTCATCATCCTCATCGCTATGGCCTGGCCGGCGACCCAGATCCTGATCAAACAGGCCGACACCTCCAACCCGGTGCTGACCGTCAAGGTCACCGGCTACCAGTGGAAGTGGCGCTACGAATACGTCGACTACGAAGGCAAGCCCACCGGCGTGAACTTCGTCTCCAAGATCGACGCCGACAGTGACAAGACGCGCCAGCTGAAGTCCGGCCTCGATCCGCATGCGGTCAAGGTCGGCACTGAATCGACCTATCTGCTCAACGTCGACAAGCCGCTCGTGCTGCCGACCAACGCCAAGATCCGCTTCGTGATCACCGCCGACGACGTCATCCACGCGTGGTGGGTACCGGCGCTTGGCTGGAAGACCGACGCCATCCCCGACATCATCAACGATGCCTGGACCCTGATCGAACAGCCCGGCACCTATCGCGGCCAGTGCGCCGAACTTTGCGGCCAGGATCACGGCTTCATGCCCATCGTCGTCGAAGCCAGGCCCAAGGCCGAATTCGACCAGTGGCTCGCCGCGCAGCAGGCTGCTGCAGCTCCCGCCACCGCATCTGCCGCGCCGGCTCCCGCCGCGCCGCAGGGTTAAGTCTCAGTACGAGGTCGAATCCATGGCTACGCATGCCGCCGGTCACCACGCCGATCACCACGACGACCACGATCACAAGCCGCAGGGCTTCATGAATCGCTGGGTCTTCACGACCAACCACAAGGACATCGGTACGCTGTACCTGGTCTTCGCCTTCATCATGTTCTGCATCGGCGGCGCCATGTCCGGCGTGATCCGTGCCGAACTGATGACGCCGGGCCTGCAGTTCGTCGAACCGTACTTCTTCAACCAGATGACCACGCTGCATGCGCTGGTCATGATCTTCGGCGGCGTGATGCCGGCCTTCGTCGGCCTGGGCAACTGGATGATCCCGTTGCAGATCGGCGCGCCGGACATGGCGCTGCCGCGCATGAACAACTGGTCCTTCTGGATCATGCCGTTCGCGTTCACCGTGCTGCTGCTGACCCTGTTCCTGCCCGGTGGCGCCCCGGCCGGTGGCTGGACGCTTTACCCGCCGCTGTCGCTGCAGGGCGGCTCGTCCGTCGCCTTCGCGATCTTCGCTATCCACATGATGGGCATCAGCTCGATCATGGGCGCGATCAACATCATCGCGACCATCCTCAACA
This sequence comes from Lysobacterales bacterium, assembly GCA_013298265.1. Lineage (GTDB taxonomy): Bacteria > Pseudomonadota > Gammaproteobacteria > Xanthomonadales > Rhodanobacteraceae > Tahibacter. The sequence goes on from JAAFHE010000008.1 coordinate 8,567, forward strand.
TGCGCGCGCCGGGCATGACCCTGCACAAGATGCCGCTGTTCGTGTGGACCTGGCTGATCACCGCATTCCTGCTGATCGCCGTCATGCCGGTGCTGGCCGGCGCGATCACGATGCTGCTGACCGACAAGTTCTTCGGCACGAGCTTCTTCAATGCGGCTGGCGGCGGCGACCCGGTGATGTTCCAGCACATCTTCTGGTTCTTCGGCCACCCCGAGGTCTACATCATGATCCTGCCGGCTTTCGGCGTGGTGTCGGAAATCATCCCGACCTTCGCGCGCAAGCCGCTGTTCGGCTACCAGGCCATGGTCTACGCGACCGCGTCGATCGCGTTCCTGAGCTTCATCGTCTGGGCGCACCACATGTTCACGGTCGGCATGCCGCTCGGCGGCGAACTGTTCTTCATGTACGCGACCATGCTGATCGCCGTACCCACGGGCGTTAAGGTCTTCAACTGGGTCTCGACCATGTGGAAGGGCTCGATGACATTCGAGACGCCCATGCTCTGGGCGGTCGGCTTCGTCATCCTGTTCACGATCGGCGGTTTCTCGGGCCTGATGCTCGCGATCGTGCCGGCTGACTTCCAATACCACGACACCTATTTCGTGGTCGCCCACTTTCACTACGTGCTCGTGACCGGCGCGCTGTTCTCGATCATCGCCGCGGTGTACTTCTGGTGGCCGAAGTGGACCGGCAAGATGTACTCCGAGAAATGGGGCAAATTCCATTTCTGGTGGACCATCGTGTTCGTCAACCTGCTGTTCTTCCCGCAGCACTTCCTGGGACTGGCCGGCATGCCGCGCCGCATCCCGGACTACAACGTTGCGTTCGCGGACTGGAATCTGATCAGTTCGCTAGGCGCGTTCGGCATGCTGCTGACGCCGATCTTCATGTTCCTGATCCTCTGGCACTCGAAGAAGCACGGCGCCACGGCGACCGCGCAGGTATGGGAAGGCGCGCACGGCCTGGAATGGACGGTGCCCTCGCCGGCGCCGCACCACACCTTCACTGAGCCGCCCGTGATCCGCGCGCAGGATCTGGCCCATGGCGATCCGACCCACTGAGAACCCAGGCGCGCCACGCAACGCTGGCGCGCCGAACCGATCATGAGCACCGAACCTGCCCGCTTCGATCCGACCCAACGCCGCGCGGCCGTCCGCCGCACGGCCTGGATCATCGCGGGCGTGATAGCGCTGATCTATGCAGGCTTCTTCCTGCGTGCGGTGCTGCTGATGGGTAGTACGGGGGCGGGCTCGTGAGCGCGGCCAATCGGGTCTGGCAGAAGAAGGGCTGGCTCATCGCCGGCGGCTTCTTCGCGTTCGGCTTCGCGCTGATCCCGCTGTACAACATCGCCTGCGAGCATGTGCTCGGCATCAAGCTCGAACAGGGCGCGGTCGATGCCGATGCGGCGGCAGCAATGACAGTCGATGAATCGCGTCTCGTCACGGTGCAGTTCGTCGCCAACACGAAGTCCACGCTGCCCTGGGCGTTCAGCGCCGAAAAGGTCAGCATGCAGGTGCATCCGGGCCAGCTCAGCGAAGCCTGGTTCGATGCGACCAACACCTCCGCGCGCGATATCGTCGGCAATGCCGTGCCGAGTGTCGCGCCGAACTCGGCCTCGCTGTATTTCAACAAGACCGAGTGTTTCTGCTTCACCGAGCAGATGCTCAAGGCCGGCGAAACCAAGCGCATGCCCGTGCGCTTCATCGTCGACCCGCGCCTGCCCAAAGACATCAGTACCTTGACCCTCGCCTATACGTTCCTTGAGAACGATATCGCGACCAAGAAACTGGCCGAATCCAACCAGGCCGCCGCGCCGGCGTCCTGATCCAGCGTTCCAACCGGGGTTTCTCACCATGGCGACAGCAGCAGAAGGCAAGCACATCTACTACGTGCCGCACGGCAGCAAGTGGCCCGCGGTCGGCACGATAGGCCTGTTCACGACCATGATCGGCGCGGCGAACTGGCTCAATGAAGTGAGCTGGGGCAAGCCGGCGTTCTATGTCGGCGTCGCGATTCTGCTGTTCATGATGTGGGGCTGGTTCGGCGAAGTGATCCGCGAGTCGCTCAAGGGCATGTACAACGCCCAGGTCGACGTGTCGTTCCGCATGGGGATGATGTGGTTCATCTTCTCCGAGATCATGTTCTTTGCCGCGTTCTTCGGCGCGTTGCTCTACGCGCGCATGTATTCGATTCCGTGGCTCGGCGGCGAAGGCGACGGCGCGCTGACCAACTTCTACCTGCACCAGGGCTACGCGGCGGCCTGGCCGACCAATGGCCCCGAAGCGATCGGCGGTGCCTTCCAGACCATTCCGGCCTGGGGCGTGCCACTGCTCAATACGCTGATCCTGCTGACCTCGGGCGTCACCATCACGATCGCCCACCATGCCCTGCGCGCCGGCCATCGCAAGCAGCTGCTCGTGTTCCTGGGCCTGACCGTCCTGCTCGGCGCGATCTTCCTGTACTACCAGGCTGAGGAATACATCGAGGCCTACCAGCATCTGAACCTGACCCTGGGATCAGGCATATACGGCTCGACGTTCTTCATGCTGACGGGTTTCCACGGTCTTCACGTCACCCTCGGCACCATCATGCTGGCGGTGATCTGGTTCCGTTGCCTCAAGGGCCATTTCACCAAGGACAATCACTTCGGTTTCGAGGCAGTCGCCTGGTACTGGCACTTCGTCGACGTGGTATGGCTCGGTCTTTTCATGTTCGTTTACGTGCTCTGAACCACAGGCAGCAGCACACGCAGAAGCCGCGCCCAGCGCGGCTTTTTCGTTTTTGGCGCGGACGCGCGCCGCCCGGCAGCATCTGCGCCGATCTTGTACGCTGCGCCTGTCCGCGCCGGCCCCAGCGACCATGCCCGAATTCGACGTCAACCTGCTGCTCGATACCGGAACGCTGTCGGTGCGCGACGTGCGCTGCCGCGGCGAGTGCCGGCACCGCAGCGCCGAGGAATGCACTGCGGCGACGCACCTCGTGTTTCCGTACCGCGGCGTCTACGTGCGCCATGTCGGCGCCGAACAGTCGGTGGCCGACGCGAACCATGTATTGTTCTTCAATGCAGGCCAGGCCTATCAGGTCAGCCATCCGGTCGCCGGCGGCGACGCCTGCCTCTCGCTGGTGCTGCCCGAAGCGACGCTGCGGGAACTCGCGCCGGCCGATCTGCTGCAACGCAGTGATGAGCCGGGTTTCCGCGAGCAGAGTCTGCGCATCGACCCGCGCGCGCAGGCACTCGTCGCGCTGCTGCGCCATGGCCTTCAGAACAGCGTGATAGAGCCGCTCGAAGCCGAAGGTCTGCTGCTGACGCTCGTGAGCCGCAGCCTGGGCCCACGCACCGCGCGCGCGCCGCGCTCGACACGGCTGCGCCGCAGCCTGGTCGATCGCGCCAAGCTGCTGCTCGCGAGCGATCCGACGCGGCGCTGGACGCTCGCCGACATGGCGGCCGAGCTCGGCGGCTCCGCGGTCTATCTCACGCAGGTCTTCCAGCAGGTCGAAGGCCTGCCTCTGTATCGCTACCAGCTACGCCTGCGTCTGGCGCGCGCGCTGGACCGGATTCCGCAGGAGGACGACCTCTCGGCGCTCGCGTTCGAGCTCGGCTTCTCCAGCCATAGCCACTTTGCCTCGGCGTTCCGCCAGGCCTACGGCCGCTCGCCGAGCGCCTTCAAGCAGTCGCTGCGATAGCGGATTCGTCCCTGCGTGCAGCGCCGGACCGAATCGACACGCAGCGCGCACGCGCGCTAAAGAATCTGACAGCGGCACCCGCCAGCGGAATGGTCTAGTAGCCACACCCGGACTGCGGGTATTTACGGAGACCAGTGCCATGGCAGAGACCTGTGCGGCTTGCGATTACCCGCTCGACGGCAATCGCATCAGCGTGAAACTCGGCGGCAAGACCGTCGAAGTGTGTTGTGAGGAATGTGCGCAGAAGCTCAAGGAAGCGCAGTCCGCCGGCAGCGTCTGAGCTGGCGAGGCGAGTACGCGCCGAAGCCGTCCCTGTGCGCAGAGACGGCTTCGGTATTGCATATTACACAATTTGATAATAGAAAAAAGCGGCGTTTCGCCGCGTTCCGCGGGGGCGACCAGGGCCGCGCTCCATCAATCCGCTGCCGGCGGCTCCTGGTCCTTGCGGTCATCGCGGATCAGAGTGGTGCTGAAGGCGAACTGCGGTGACCGGCGGAGCGGGACGGGCATGGCGTGGCTTTGGCCGCAGCGCGGCATGCGGGACGCGTGGGCACCGCTTCCAGTGGCGGGGGATCGACCTGAAAATCGGCGAGGGGGGGCAGCGGCGGCGCTGCAGCAGGCCGCGGCAGCTCTCGCGTGCCACGCTCACCGCCCCAGGTCGTGCGGCGTGATCCAGCCCATCCAGATCGCGAACATCACCAGCACGATGAGCCCGACCGACAGGGCAATTCGTCGCGTCAGCGCCTTTACCGTGCGATTGGTCGTACCCTTGTCGACCATCATGTAATACAGCCCCGCGCCGAGGTTGTAGAGAATGACGATCAGGAACGCGACGATGATGAGTTTGCCGGCCATAGTGGAACTGCTCGCAGGCGCGCGCGGCGCAACGCGCAAGTATAGGCGCGGCGGCGCATGAGCCGGCGCTGGCACCGGCCAAGCGCGTTCGCCTGGATGCTGCTGATGGTCGGACTCGCGGCGTTCCTCGGACTGGCGCGCTGGCAGTGGCATCGCGCGCAGGAGAAGGAGCGCCTGCTGGCGTCCTATGCCGCCGCGGAAAACAGCAGCGTGCGGCAATTTGCCACGCTGCCGGAAACCCTGCCGGCCGAGGACTATCCGCGCGTCGCTGCGAGCGGTCGATACGTCGACGGCCGCGGCTACTGGCTGGACCAGCAGGTGCATGAGGGCAAGGTCGGACGGCGCGCGATCGCCGTGTTCCAGCCCGATGGTGCGTCGCGCCGCCTGCTCGTCAATCTTGGCTGGGCCGCCGCGCCGCCGGGCCAGCCGCCGCCGGCCTGGCCGGCGTTGCCGTTGACCGACGTCGCGTTGCACGGTATCTACGCGCCGGCGCCGGGTGGCGGGCTGCGCGTCGGCGGCGACGCGCTGCCGCGACAGGCCGCCTGGCCCAAACTGACCGTGTTCCTGGACCTCGCGGCGATTTCGGCGGATCTGGGCACGCCGGTCGCGCCGCGGCTGTTGCTGCTCGACGCGGATCCGGCTTCGGGTTTCGTGCGCCAGTGGACACCCGCGGTGATGCCGCCGGAGAAGCATCGGGGCTATGCACTGCAGTGGTTCACTTTTGCGTTGGCCGCGCTTGTGATCTTCATCGTGCTGCACTGGCGTAAAAACGACTAAGGAAATTGCGGATGGACGTTCAGACGAAAAAGCGCCTGCAGCTGATTGCGATCATGCTCGTGTTCATGGCCCCCATCGCGATCGCGTTCGGACTGCGCCTGGGGCAGTGGCAGCCGCACAAGCTGCGCAACAACGGTGTGCTGGTGCAGCCGCCGCAGGACCTCGCGGCTGACACGCCGCGTGCGGTGCGCGATGCCGCGTTCGCATGGAAGGACAGCCAATACCGCTGGACCCTGCTGCTGATCGCCGGTCCCGACTGTGCAACGGCCTGCGAGCAGCGTCTGGCTGACGCGGAAAAGGTCTGGTCGCTGATGACGCAGAAGGCCACGCGCCTGCGTCTGGCCGTGCTCGGCGTCGAGGCGACACCCGCGCGGCTGGGACGATTCACCCGCCTCGATTTCGTCCAGTCTGCCGCCGCACCCTTGCAGGCGCTTCGGCCGGTGACCCCCGACAGCGTCGCCGCCGTCGTGGTCGATCCGGCCGGCCTGCTGATGCTGCGTTTCGATCCCGGCTACGACCCTTCGGGCGTGCGCCAGGACCTTTCCCGCCTGATCCGCTGACGCCACATGAATCCGAATCACCGAAATCTGCGTAAGCTGGCCTGGTTCGCCGTGGCCTTCGCCCTGCTCGTCATTGTATTCGGCGGCTTCGTGCGGCTGTCCAACGCCGGTCTGTCCTGCCCCGACTGGCCGACCTGCTACGGCAAGCTGACCTGGCCCAAGCACGGCCACGAGATCGACGCGGCCAACCTTGCATTTCCGGAGCGCGCGGTCGAATCGCACAAGGCCTGGCGCGAGCAGGTCCACCGGTTTCTCGCCGGCGGCCTGATCCTGACCACGTTCGGCCTCGCCTTCCTCGCCTGGCGCCGGCGCCGCGAGATGTCCGGTATTGCAGCGGTGCTGCTCGCCGCGTCGGTGCTGATCGTGTTCCAGGCATTGCTGGGCATGTGGACCGTGACCTGGAAGCTCAAGCCCATCGTGGTGATGGCGCATCTTATCGGCGGACTATCCACGTTTTGCCTTTTGGCTTATGTGGCATTGCGTCTGAGCCTCGCGCCCCTGGGCCGCGCCGACACCGCCGCGCTGCGCCGCATGTTGATCGCCGGCATCGTGCTGGTCGCGCTGCAGATCGCGCTCGGCGGCTGGACCAGCGCGAACTACGCGGCGCTGTCCTGCGGCCTGGACTTCCCGAAGTGCGCCGGGCAATGGTGGCCGGCGACGGACTTCCGCGAGGCCTTCGTGCTCTGGCGCGGCATCGGCGTGAACTACGAAGGCGGTGTGCTCGACGCGGACGCACGCACGGCGATCCAGTTGGTTCACCGTATTGGTGCGGTGGTCGTGCTGGGGCATCTGCTCGGCGTCATTGTCGCGGCCTGGCGCCGCGGCTTCGGCCGCTGGGCGCTCGCGCTGCTTGCCGCACTGCTGCTGCAGATCGGCCTTGGCATCAGCAACGTCGTGCTCGGCCTGCCGCTGCCCGTGGCAACGGCGCACAACGCAGGAGCGGCATTGCTGCTGCTGGTCCTGTTCGCACTGCTGGTGCGGCTGCGGCGCGGCGGCAACTGACGAGGAAGCGCGGACCGCAGCGCGGTGCGCTGTTCGTGGTGCTCGGGTCAACCCGACCCTGCGCTATCGCCAAGGCCGACGCTGCACTGCGTGAAAATCGCAGGCTGCGGCTAAACTCGGGCCATGTCCCCGCGCAGCAGCAACACCACCCAGCGCCGCACCGTGCGCCTGCCTGGCGAACGTTCGGCGCGCGTGGGCTCGGCCTGCGTTGTCGTCATCCATGGCGAGAACCTGGGTCACCGGCACGAACTCGGCGACGAGGGCGTTGTTGTCGGGCGCTCGCCGGACGTCGAGCTGCAGATCAACCACCCCAGCATCTCGCGCCAGCACTGTCACATCTGGCGCGAGGCCAGCGGCTATCGCATCCGCGATCTGGATTCGACCAACAAGACCTATCTCAACGAGCAGCCCATCCTCGAGGCCGAGCTGCGCGACGGCGACCACATCGGCGTCGGCGACAGCATCCTGAAGTTCATGGAACAGGGTTCGGTCGAAGCGCGCTACCACGAGGAGCTCTACCAGCTCGCGACCTCCGATCCGCTGACCGGTCTGTACAACCGCCGCCAGTTCCAGGAACTGGTGGAAAAAGAGATTCTGCGCGCAACACGGCATCTGCGCACATTGATTCTCGCACTGGTCGACATCGACCATTTCAAGCCGGTCAACGACCGCTACGGCCATCCGGCTGGCGACGGCGTGATCCGCGGCGTCGCGCAGCTGCTGCGTCACAACGCACGAGCCGACCAGCTGATCGCACGCATCGGCGGTGAGGAGTTCGCGCTGGTCTACGCCGAGCAAAGCCTCGGCGAAGCGGCCGAGGCGGCCGAACGCCTGCGCCGCGCCGTCGAAGCCAGCCCGTTCCAGCTCGGTGGCGAATCCGCCACCGTGACCGTCAGCATCGGCCTGGCGCAGTGGCGCCGCGGCATGAGTTCGCTCGCGGACCTCATGCGTGCCGCGGACGAGCAGCTGTATCGCGCCAAACGGGGCGGCCGCAATCGTGTCTGCCGCGTCGACGCGGCTTGACGCGCCAGGCGATGCGCAAATCGTCCGCCCTGTATGCCGTCCTCGTCGCGCTGCTGTCGGCACTGTTCTTCACCGCGACCTACGTACTCAACCGCGCGATGGCGGTCGACGGCGGCTACTGGGCCTGGACCGCGGCGCTGCGCTATTTCCTGACCCTGCCGCTGCTGGCCCTGGTCGTGCCGTTCAACGGCGGCTTCACTCCGGTCTGGCGCGCATTGCGCGCGCATCCGCTGACGTGGCTGCTGTGGAGCGCGATCGGGTTCACGCTGTTCTGCATCTGCCTGACCTGGGCGGCGGCGAGCGGGCCCTCATGGCTCATCGCGGGCAGCTTCCAGCTCACCATCGTTGCCGGCATGCTGCTCGCCCCGCTGATCTACCGTGATGCGCGGGCGCGCCTGCCCAAGCGTGCGCTGGGGCTGGGCTTCGTCAGCGTCGCCGGCGTGCTGCTGCTGCAGTTCGGTCACTTCGACGGTGCACTCGACGCGCAGGCCTGGGCCGCGCTCGCGAGCGTCTGCGTCGCCGCGGTGCTGTATCCGCTCGGCAACCGCCGGATCCTGTTGCACCTGGAGCGCAGCGGCGAAGACCTCAACGCCACCCAGCGCGTGTTCGGCATGACCTTGGCGAGCCAGCCGTTCTGGCTGCTGGTCGCGGTCTACGCGGCCTGGCAGTCCGGTCCGCCGGCGGCGTCGCAGGTGCTGCTGGCCGGCGGCGTCGCGCTGTTCGCCGGCACGATCGCGACCATCCTGTTTTTCCACGCAACTGGCCTCGTGCGCAATGATCCGACCGCGCTCGGCGCCGTCGAGGCGATGCAGGCGGCCGAGATCCTGTTCGCGACGGCGCTCGGCGTCGCCTTCCTGCACGAGCCGCTGCCTTCGGGTCGGGCGGCGATCGGTGCAGGCCTCGTCATCGCCGGAATTGCCGGACTCAGCCTTGTTGTCGCTGCCAAGGCGGCCGGCGACCGGCGCGAGACGCAGGCACTGCGCACCGATCGAGGCGCGTGAGCCGCGTATTCATGGATCGCGTGCCACCCGGCCGCCCCAGGCAGACCAGCTGAAGCCCAGCCCGGCCAGCAACAGGATCAGCACGGTGTGTACGACCGGATACGCGCCGACCATCAGCAGCGTCGCTGCAAGGCACAGCCAGGCGCTCGCCGTCGCGAGCGGACGCAGCTTCTGCGCCGGCATGTCCTTGGCCATCCACCAGTACGCTGTGCCGGCGAGGATCAGCAACACCGCAAAGCTGAGGCTGAACATGCAATGCAGCGTCCACATCGTTGTGCCCAGGCGGGGCACCAGGACGTAGCTCTTCATCGCTTCAATCACGGCGCGCCGGCGCTCGTCCATCAACGTGTCGGCGACGTA